>DPXH01000112.1 GCA_003527405.1 Candidatus Sediminicultor tertius
TTCCTGCTCAGCTTAAAACTCTATTTTGCTTTATAAAATTGGTGGCGCAAGGGGGAATTGAACCCCCGTTTGCTGATTGAGAGCCAGCTGAATTAACCACTATTCGATTGCGCCATAATTAGTATCTCGTATCTCGTGAATCGTATCTCGTTAAGAGAATAGAAGTCAGAAGACAGAATTCAGAAGCCAGAATGAAAAAATTTCACTTTAAGCTTTTAACTGTAATCCGAAAACTGACAACTAAAAACCTGAATTTGATGCTAACGACTATTCACTAAAATGGCTGAGGGAGGTGGGCTCGAACCACCGCTCCCAGATCCAGAGTCTGGTGTCCTACCACTAGACGATCCCTCAACTCTATAATGTTTTTTCTTTTTTATATTTTATACTAAATTGTGTTATTTGAAAAGTCTAACTACCTATTTTTTTCGCTTCTTCTATTTTTTCTATAGCTTCCTTTAAACGTTTAACAGTCTTGTCCTGACCTAAGACTACCATTAATTCGAACAAACCGGGACCTACTTTTTTACCGCTCAGCGCAACCCGAGTAGGATGGATTATTTGGCCGCCCTTTATTTGTAGAGAAGAAGCAACCTCTCTTACTGCATTTTCAATGCTTTTTTCATCCCAACATTCAAGAACAGAAAGCTTTTCCCTTAAGGCCTGCAAAATACCTGCTACACCTTCTTTGCTTAATACGCTGTCAAAGACCTGGGGGTCAATATTTATTTTATCGACAAAAAAATAATCCGCATAGTCGACAAACTGAGCAAAATTTTTAATCCTTCCCTGCATCAATTTTACCACTTCTTTTATATACTCATTTTTTTCCGGAGAAAGATTTTCTTCATCTTCAATATAATTAGCCTCTTTAAGAAAAGGAAGAAGCATTTCAGTTAAGGAATCGATAGACATATTCTTTAAATATTCACTATTAAACCAATTGAGTTTATCCATACTAAAAACAGCGGCATGTCTGGAAATTTTATCCAAAGTAAATTCTTTAATTAACTCTTCTTTTGAAAAAATTTCCCTTTCGCCACCTGAAGACCAGCTTAAATGCGCAATATAGTTTACAACTGCCTCCGGGATATAGCCCATCTTTTTATATTCCATAACCGAAGTAGCTCCGTGGCGCTTGCTCAGCCTGGTGTGGTCTTGCCCCATAATCATAGGGATATGAGCAAATTTTGGCACATCAAATCCCAAGGCTTCATATATTACTATCTGTTTGGGAGTATTAGAAATATGGTCATCTCCTCTCATAACGTCGGTAATCTTCATTAAGGCATCATCGATGACTACAGCATAATTATAAGTAGGAATTCCATCTGATTTCATGATTACAAAATCGCTTAACAACCCACCGTCAAAAGTTACTTCACCCCTTAACAAGTCATTAAAGGCAATTTCCCTGGTAGGAATTTTAAGTCTTATTACCGGTTTTCTACCTTCTGCTTCATATCTTTTCTTTTCCTCTTCGCTAAGATTCAAGCAATGTCTATCATATTTAGGATTTTTACCTTCTCTTACTTGTTTTTCTCTACTTTCAGCCAGCTCTTCTCTGGTACAATAACAATAATATGCTTTCTCATCTTTTAATAATTCCTCTGCAAATTCTTGGTAAAGAGGTAATCTTTGCATTTGAAAGTAAGGACCATACTCCCCGCCTTTTCCGGGGCCTTCATCCCAATCTAAACCCAACCATTTCATACCTTCCAATATTACATTTACTGCTTCTTCGGTAGATCTTACCTGATCGGTATCTTCAATACGCAAAACGAAAGTTCCATTATAATGTCTGGCATAAAGCCAGTTAAATAAAGCCGTTCTGGCTCCTCCGATGTGCAACATGCCTGTAGGGCTGGGGGCAAACCTAACCCGTATTTTTTTGTCTTCCATTTTTCCTCCACCCTTATTAGTCGTTAGTGAATAGTGCTATACACTATATGCTATTTTTTTAGAAACAAAATTATTATAATACAAAAGCATAAATAACACAATCTTTTAAAGAAAGTTTCGAGTATCACGTATTTCGTATCGAGTTAAGAAAGAGAAAATGGGATGTGTCTGTTTAACAACGGTTGAGTAGTAAGAATCCAGAATTTTTAACAAAGGCTTATTTAACTAATTCTGACACCGGGACTATTTCTATACCTGCTTTAATCAATTCAGGAACCATCCTCTTCAGCACATAAAAAGTACTTATTCGGCTATGACCAATAGCAATAGCCTCTCCTTCTCTTAGGGCAGTCTCTTGAACTTCTAATATCTGTCCTTTAATATAATCCATATCGTTCTCATTATCCAAAAAGACGGTCCTAACCGCAGATTTAATTTCCATCTCTCTGGCTACTTCATAGGCAATTGAATCCTTAGTGGTTATACTATCTATGAAAAATAAATTATATTTTTTAATTTCTTCTAAAACTATCTCCATTATTTCCCTATCTTCGGTAATCTTTGAGCCCATATGATTATTAACCCCTATAATATAAGGGAAATTGAAAATACAATCTCTGACAGCCTGTCTTATTTCTTCTTCCGACATGTCGGATTTAATGGCGCCGGGTCCGGGGTCAGCACCAGAATTATTAGCCTCCATCGGTAAATGCAGCATAATTTCTTTATTATTTTTTTCTCCCTCTTCGGCAGTAAACTCAGAATACTGGAGAAAAGGTAATATAGATAGTGCCACAGGAAATTCCAGTTCCATCATTTTTTTTGCCACTTCTGTTTCATATCCTAAATCATCTATTATAAAAGCTGCTTTTGATGAAAAGTTTATCTCTCCCTCTGAAGAGGCTAAATCATCAACTATTAAATCTGTATATTGCTCGCTGTCATAAGTGGGTTCCTCAGGTTCCTTTACCTCTAATTCTGTTTCATTAGTAGTCGCTGGTTTAATATTTTGGGTATTACGAAGGTTATTTTCTTCCTTAATAGACTTATTGAATAGATTAGAAATATTAAAAGCTATGATCAAAATAATTACTAAAGCAATGATATTTATAATTTCTCTCTGGCTCTTTTTCAAAATAAATTTCCTTTCAATTTGGTTAGTTAGTTATTTAGTTAACTAATTATGGGTTATAGGATTAATTTTTCTTGAATTTATTTTCTGTATTCTCTTGTATAATGTAGGGGTAGACACAAGGTCTACCCCTACGACTTATTCACCATTCACTAACAACTAACGACTAACTCAGTTCCTCTTCCAATAACTGTATCGCCTTATTTAATTGCATGTCCTGTTCGCTATCTTCTACCGGTTCCACTAATATATCCGGTTCAATTCCGATATGATTTATAGATCGTTCACTGGGAGTAAAATATTCAGAAGTAGTAATAACAACTCCCGAGCCATCAGACAGATTAAAGACCTGTTGAACTACTCCCTTACCAAAGGTCCTCTCTCCCAATAACTTTCCTCTTCCGGAATCCTGAACCGCTCCGGATACAATCTCTGAGGCGCTTGCACTCCCCTCATTAATTAGCACAATTAAAGGCCATTCGGGGTATTTATTCCCTCTGGAGTTTATTGTATCCGTTATCCCATCTCTATCCTTGATATGGACTACCGGTCCTTCTTTTATAAATTTACTGGCTACCTCTATAGCACTATCCAATAACCCTCCCGGATTATTGCGTAAATCGAGGATAATCCCCCGGATATTACTATCTTTTTTAAATTCATTTAAAACTTTTTTTAGTTCAGGTTCGGTATTCACATTAAAAGTAGTAATTCGGATATAACCAAGGTTATTATCCTTTCCCATTACCTCCCTTTTTACCGCTTTAACTTCGATTATATCTCGAATTATGGTAATTTCTAAAATTTCCTCTACATTTTCTCTCTTAATTCCTAAGGTGACCTCGGTTTCTTTCTCCCCTCTTAGAATATTAACTGCTTCATCCAACCCAATTCCTTCAGTCGATTTTCCATCAATCTCTACTATCTTATCTCCTGCTTTTATTCCTGCTCTATAGGCTGGGGTATCCTCAATAGGAGAGATTATAGTCAATTGCTCATCTTTTATAGAGATAATTATCCCTAACCCTCCGAAATGACCTAAAAACATATCTTCCTGCTCCCTTTTAAGTGCTTGAGGGTCCATATAACGAGTATAGGGGTCGTCAAGGGCTTTAAGCATGCCTTTTATAGCTCCCTGAATAACTACATCTAAATCTATATCCTTCTTTACGTATTCAAACCTTACCAAATTTAAAGTTTCAAAGAAAGGCTCTAGATTGTTAAATAGCATCTCTTCATTATTTGTACCATTTGCTCTAACATTGTAAAATAGAAATCCACTTATCATGGAAACCAGTACAAAAATCGAAATTAAAGTAATTATTTTCTTTCTTTTGACATTTATATTTATCAAATTTTTCACCGCCAAATTTTTAGAATGTTTATATTTATAGCCAGTTCATAGGGTCGGTAGGTTTGCCTTCTACTCTAACTTCAAAATGCAGCCTGGTAGAAGAAACGCCGCCACTATCACCCACCTGACCTATGGATTGCCCTTTTTTTACTTTATCCCCAATATCTATTAAAATTTTAGAAAGGTGCGCATACAGAGTAGTAATCCTTCCTCCATGATCAATAATTATTATCTGCCCGTACCCCTTTATGTTTCCGGTATAAATTATCTCTCCCGAACCGGCTGCATGGACTACCTGTCCAAGGGGGGCACTAATATCTATTCCAGAATTAAAGGTATAAGTATTAAATTCGATATTTTTTTGTCTTCCATACCCGGAAATTAATTTACCCTGTACGGGTAAAGCCAAAATTCCCTTTTTAGGTTTTAGGGTAACCGTCGGTACTTCCTTTTGGGAGGTTTTCCTGGAATCCTCTTTTTGTTGTTTATAAATTCCCTCTATTATATGCTTTATTTCCTGAGAAGATTGCTCTAACTCTTTCAAAGACTTTAGGTATGCTTCTTTTTGAGAGTTTATCTTATTAATTATGGACTTTTTGGCTTTAATAGAAAATTCAATATTTTCTTTCTCTTTCTCTACTTCTTTTTTTAACAAACTCAATATCTCTTCTCTGTTCTCCAGGTTTATCTTATCATTCTCTATCTTTTTCATCTGCTGGCGAATATCATTAATAACTTCAGCATCCAAAGACAGAATATTTTTTATATATCTGAAGCGAGTAAGAAAATCAGAAAAGCTCTCACTATTAAATAGAATTTCCAGATAGCTGGTTAGACCGTTTTTATATACTTCCCTTAATCTACTCTCTAATAGTTTAGTCTTTTCCTTTAGCCTTTTTTTTTCAATAAGAACTTTATTTTCTGCCGCTTTTATCTCTTTTTGAGCAAGCTCCAAATCTTTTTCTATAGCTTGTAATTCTTTCTCTGTATCCCGTAAAAGTTTTTCTATTTTATGGAGCGCTTCTAAATAACCACTTTCTTTCTTTTGCAAATTATTAATTTCATCTTTAACACTTTTAATCTGCTGCTCTATCTTTTTTAGCCTCTGGTTTTCCTCGTTTATCTTTTGAGTATAGTCCCCTCCGCTATCCCCATATCCAAAAAAAACAGCAAACAAGATGGCGGTTAAAATCAATATTAAAATAGAAAATATTTTCTTGTTTATTAAAATTAATCTCTTTTTATACATTTATATATTTTCCTACAGAAAACATACTCCCCAAAATTCCCACTAAACTCCCTAACAGCACAATTGCTATACCTATAGGTAATAAATCCATATTGTCCACCACCAATGGTAAAAAAGGAATGGCTTGATGTACTTTATCTACGGCAAAAATATAAAAGTTATATAATATTATTATGGAAAAAAGGCTTGAGATAAAACCCTGTAAAAATCCTTCAATTATAAAAGGCCATTTAATAAACCAGGAAGTAGCTCCTGATAAGCTCATTATTTCAATTTCATTTCTTCTAGCATATACAGTAATTTTTATTATGTTAGATATGATTAGAATAGAAGCAAAAACCAGAAGAGCTAATACTAACATCCCCGCCCTTCTAAATACATAAGTAAAATTTAACAATTTTTCTGCTATTTCCCGGCCATATTCAACTTCTTCCACTTTTTTAAATTCAGTAATCCGATTAGCAATCTGCTCAATCACCTTAGGGTCTTTTACCTGTATCTCAAGAGAAGATGGAAGCGGGTTTTTTTCAATAGCACTGAGTATATCTTTCTGCTCACCTAAATCCTTTAGTAACCTCTGATAGGCCTCTTCTTTAGATACAAATTTTACCTCTTTTATCCCATCTATTGAAGCAATATTACTTTTTAAATTGTTTATCTCGGCTTGGGAAATATTATCTTCTAAATAAACTATAATCTCCAACTGGGATTCTATATTTTTTAGAAAAAGACTGGAATTTGTAGAAATTAATAGAAACACTCCAACAATAATTAAAATAGTAGTGATGCTTAATATTGTTGCCATACTCATTAAAGTACTTCTTTTAAAACTGAGCAAAGCCTCTCTAAAATAAAATCCCATATTCTCAAAAATCATCTTAATATGTCCCTCTTTGCGTATCTTCTATTATTCGTCCCCGCTCCAATCTCACTACTCGCTTCTTGGCTTTATCTATCATAAGTTTATCATGGGAAGCCATTATAATAGTAGTTCCCCGGATGTTTATATGAAATAGAAGCTTCATAATTTCCCAGGAAGTGTAAGGATCTAAATTTCCAGTCGGTTCATCGGTAAGCAATATTAATGGTTCGTTAGCAATAGCCCGGGCAATACATAACTTTTGCTGTTCTCCTCCGGACAATAAATGTGGCTTTATCTTCCTTTTATGCTCCAGCCCGACTAAATTAAGGACCTTATTAACTTGCTGTCTTATCTCAAAATTAGTTGCACCAATCGCTTTTAAACCAAAGGAAACATTTTCATATACCGTTCTATTATACAGTAATTTAAAATCTTGAAAGACAATACCTATATTTCGCCTTAAATAAGGTATATATCCGGATTTAAGCCGGGCGATATTTATCCCATCGACAATTACCTGTCCTTTAGTGGGAACAATCCCCCGGTAAATCAATTTTAAAAAAGTACTCTTCCCTGCCCCGGTAGGGCCTACTAAAAAAACAAATTCGCCCTTTTTTATATGGATATTGATATCCCGTAAGGCTTGAATTTTGTTGGGATAATTTTTATATACGTGAAACATTCTAATCATATTAAATAGTAACCTCAATGGTTATGGGTTTAAAAACTTATTAACCAATTCATTATTAGCAAGAGCTTTTTTTTCTAAATTATTTACTTTTTCGAGTAAAATATCTTTTATTTTATCATTATTTTCTCTAATATATTCTATCTTTTCTTGAAGATTTTTTAAAGAGATATCTTCGTCTGTTTCTAACAGCAATTCAGATAATCCCAAATTTTCAACAAAATATTTAACCTTAGGGTCATAGTTAAAGGCTAAAAAAGGAATATTTGCCATACTGGAAAATACAATTGAATGAAGCCTTACCCCAACCATCAAAGATAATCGGGATAGAACAGAAAGTAATTCTTCGGGTTCAAGCTTTGTTTTTAATACTTCGGCCTTATTCTTCATCAAAGATAATATTTCTTCACTAATATGCACATCTTCATCAAATTTAAAAGGAAAAAAAATAATTTTTGCCTTATAATTTTCAATTAAATAATCAGTTGTTTGGGCAAATATTTTCTTTAAATCTTTTCCATAGCCCTTATATTCTCTGACCGAAACCCCGATTAGGGGACGATTACCCGAATCAATCAATTTCTGAATATAAGGATGGCTATTTATAGTTTGATTAAAATTTTTTTTCTTCAACAAAAAGACGGGATCAGAATTCACATGGATTGATGGTTGCACCACTCCTAAATTTTCCAATAATTCTTTAGAGGAGTTATCCCTTACGGTAATTAAATCAACCTTATTTAGAATCCACTTCATTAACTTTTTATTAGCCTGCTTGTTTACCGGGCCGATACCCTGGGCATAAATCATAACCGGCACTTTAACTATTTTTGCTGCCAATATCAATCCCAGGTAATATAATATACTCCAGCCTTTTCCGGTTGAATCCTGGAGTAACCCCCCACCCCCGCTAATAAAAAGATCAGTATCTCGTAGACAGCGCATAATATTAATTAAGTGCAGGCGGTTTATGGCCTTTACCTGATAAGTTTGAGAGGTCTGCAAAGGGTTACAGGAAAGAACTGTTATCTTTACTTGAGGTAATTTTTCCTTAAAGGCTCCAACCATAGATTTAAGAATGGCTTCATCCCCGGTATTATTAAAACCATAATAACCGGAAATCATTGTCTTTGCTATGGTTTTAGACTTTTTCATAATTAACTATTTTCCTAAATGTTTTTACCAGATAATAAAATACAATAATTATTATTAATCCCAGTATCAAGCCTAACCATATTCCGTTAAAAGTTCGCAGTATCGAAAATAAAAAGGGAGTATGAATATGACAGAAGGTATTAATCAAAGTAACCGGGCCAATAGTCCCGATGATTATTATGGGAATTTTAAATTCTTTTATCTTTAAGTAGCTCATACTCATCGCCAATAACAGAGCGGGATAACCAATTAAAAACTCTTTATTTCTGGGACGGGCAATTAAAGTCTTTTCCAGGAAAATTCTTATCTTTTCCTCAATGCCCAGAACGGGGATAAAAGAGAAATTCCCTGAACGGGATATGTAAATTACCAAAAATACCGCAAAGAA
>DPXH01000122.1 GCA_003527405.1 Candidatus Sediminicultor tertius
CGAATTGTTAGAAAAGACGGAGAAGAGAAAATAGAGTTTTTAGCGGAAGATACTTACCAGAGTGTACCGATGATAATTAAAGAGAATTAGTATATCGTAAAGAGGAATAGCGTAGAGCGTGTAGCGTTTAAAAACTAAAAACCCGCAACTAACGACTAATTCAAATGGCCAACTACTAAACAGGGCAACTGGATAACCGGATAACTGGTTAACTAATGCTCTCTACACTTGAAAGGTGAAACATCCCGAATGATATCTGTAAAAAAACATTTTAGAATTATATTCGTAGCATTACTATTATTATTCTTTTGTTTCCCTCAAACTGTTTTACTACAAACAACTTCTATCGAATATATCTGTGCCGGAACAAATTTTGAAACTCCTGTTTATATAATTAAGACTGATTACAAAGAACCGACGATAATGATTGTAGCCGGAACACACGGAAATGAAAAAGCCGGTGTCAAAGCTACCGAATATTTAAAAGATAATCTACATATTGAAAAAGGAACTTTGATAATTATACCCAGAGCAAATATTTTGGCCTGCGAAGAAAACCTAAGATGTTTCCCTACGGAAATTAATTTGAACCGAGTTTATCCCGGTAATCCCCAGGGGAATTCTGTAGAAAAATTAGCTTATGAAATATTTAATCTGATGAAAAAATATAATATCAGTCTACTGGTTGATTTACACGAGTCGAGACAATTTTACAGGGTGAACCCTAATAATTACGGTCAAACTGTGGTTATAGATTCCAATGATGATTACTTATTTGAGCTGAGCTCTTTTCTGGTTGAGGAGATGAACAAAGAGATTATCGAGGATGGCAATAAATATCAGGTTTTAGTGGATCCTATCAAAGGAAGTACTACTTATTGTGCCCATCATCAGCTTGGCATTCCCGCTATAACTTTTGAAACCTGCAAAAAATTACCCTTGTCTTTCCGAATAGAAGAACATTTGAGATTTATAAAATTAGTTTTATTTAAGTGGAATATGCTTGCAGTTCAGAAATAATCCCACACTATATGAGAAATCTACATTTTACCCGTTTTCACAAGGGCAAATCCGCCGGTTTTTGAATTAAGGTAGGGGTTCGATTTATCGAACCCGATCTTAAAATTATTAAAACAAACGTATCGTAAAAAATGTCAGAGAACCGTCCCCTGGTGCATTTTATTTGGTTTCTGTTGCTTCTTCTGAAACTGTCTCTTCCGAAGTTACTCCCTCCGTAGAGTCTGATGTTTGTTCCTCTTCTGCAGCAGATTTTAACGATTCGATTTCAGCATCAAAATCATAATTGTAAACAACAACAGCTTCTTCTTTTAATTTTGAGATAAGTGCTGATACTGCTTCGTTTTCTCTTTGAGATCTCAGAGTATTGCTAATTCTTTCCTTCGCTTCTTCAAAGGTGGGAGAATGTTCTTCTTTCTTCTCTTCGCATTTAATAATATGGTATCCAAACTGTGTTTGTACTACATCACTAATCTCACCCGGTTCCAAAGAGAAAGCAGCATCTTCAAATTCTTTTACCATCTGACCTCTGGCGAAAAATCCCAGGTCTCCGCCACTTGGGGCAGAGGGTCCTATAGATTTTTCTTTGGCTAATTCTGCAAAATCGGTAAGACCTTCTTTGAGCTGTAGAAGAAGGTTATTAGCCTCTTCTTCGGTTTCAACCAATATATGGCGGGCGTGAACCTGCTCGGGTTCAAGGAAACTTTCCTTATTCTCATTGTAATATTCTAATAACTCCTCATCGCTGATGCTTACCTGGCTCTTAGCTTCCTCTAAAATAGAATTTATCATTAATTGTCTTTTTATATCCTCTTTGAGTTGGACGAGAGTAATATTATTTGCTTTTAGGGCTTCATTGAATTCTTCAGGAGTAGAAAAATTATCCTTAATCTTATCAATTTCCAAATTAATCTCATCCTTGGAAATCTTAATCTTCTCTTTTTGAGCTTGCTGATATAAAAGTTCATAGTCAATTAGTTGGTTTAGTATACTCTTTTTAAAAGAAACGATGGTAGCTTGGTCTAAACTGGAAAGGGTTTTATCATCGTATCGAGAGATAGCATTTAAAAAAGCGTTTTGCAGTTGGTTAGAGGTAATGCCGGATTTATTTACTTCGGCAATATAGTATGTTCTTTTCTGTCCGCCGGAGGACCTGTATTGGCCTAAGCCATAAAAAATAGATATACCAAAGGCGGCAATTACTACAATTAGTATAATTTTCATATTTTTTCTTATCATTCGCAACATAGTTTATCTTAAATCTCCTTTTAATTTAATATGGTAACTGATACTCGGTACTGAATTAGTATATGCTAAACGTTAAATGCTCCACGCTATATTACTTGATACGAAATCGGGGTTGTTTCCCTCGCTTTCGCGAGGGCAGGCTTACTTTGTTCCTCGTAATGACATTTCTGTTTTTTCATTCTGGCTTCTAGGTTCTGTCTTCCGACTTCTATTCTCTTAACGAGATACGATTCACGAGATACGAGATACGAATTATGCTAACGATTAGTTTGATTGTATATAATATAATATTGTAGATGGGTTTTGTCAAATTTTAAATATTTATTAGCTTTCTGGGTTGCAATCAAAGTATTAAGTATCGAGTTAAGAAAGAGAAGGAAAAGATAAAAAAAATAGCATTCTTCTTTCTGTTCAACCAGTCCACCAAAGTTTACGGTAATCTGTGTATCCGAGGTATGTTAGGGGATTTTTTAAAATAAAAGACAGGTAAAAAATATTATTAAAAAAGTTATTAGCAAAAAAACTTGACATAAGGCTTGTTTAATATAATAATATAGAAGTTTTGTACTTAAGAAGTAACTAATTTTTGTTGACTTTTTTTCATTTCTTGATAA
>DPXH01000159.1 GCA_003527405.1 Candidatus Sediminicultor tertius
AAAAAGACAGAAGAACTGCTAAAAAAATCCGGTATTTACCGGGTAGAACAATTAGCCCTGATGCCTGATTCTATATTGGAAAACCTTCTGGGGAAAAACGGGAAAAAGATAAAACTTCTGGCTCAGGGGATAGATGAAAGTCCGGTTACTCCTCCATCAACCGCAAAATCTATCGGCAAAGAAACAACCTTCGGCAATAATATATCCGAAAAAGCAGTTCTAATAAAAGAACTGCTAAAAATTTCCCAGCTAGTGGGCTATACGGCAAGAAAAAGAGGTTATAAAGGTAAAACTATTACTTTAAAAATAAGGTTCCACGATTTTATTACCTTTAATAAATCTAAGACTTTAGAAAATCCTACCAATCTTGATGATATCATCTTTGAAACAGTGGTGGAACTCCTGGGTAAAGTAAGGCATAAAAAGGGCGGGGTTAGACTTTTGGGAATAAAACTCTCCAATCTTACCTCGGGAAATGAAAGAAAGCAATTGAAATTCTTAAGCAAAGAAGAGGATGAAAAAGGTAATAAATTAGAACAACTTACTCGGTCTTTAGATAAAATCAGAGAAAAATTCGGCACTAAAGCCGTAACCCGTGCCAGCCTTCTGAAGTAAATTTGAAATTAGAATTCAAATCCTTTTTCTCTAACCAATTTAATGCAAATATCTACTGCTTCCGGGTCATAGAGGATGCCTTTATTTTTAGAGATTTCTTCCAAAGCTGCATCTACTCCAAGAGCCGGGCGATAAGGCCGGTGAGAAGACATTGCCTCCACCACATCAGCTACTCCTATAATCCTGGCTTCTATAATTATATCCTCACCTTTAAGTCCCCGGGGATATCCTGAACCATCTAATCTTTCGTGATGTTGGAGGACAATTTTTTCAATTGGCCAGGGAAATTTTATCGATTTTAATATATCATAGCCTGCTTGGGAATGGTCTTTAATTAAATTAAATTCTATTTCGGTTAATTTGATGGGCTTATTTAAGATCTCTGCCGGTACACTGATTTTTCCTACATCATGAACTAAAGAGGATATTCTTATTCCTTCAATCTTTTCTTGAGGAAGCTTCATCTTTCGGGCAATAGTCTCCGCAAGTTTGGAGACTCTTTGTTGATGTCCGGAAGTATAAGGGTCTTTAGTTTCTACTATTTTGGCTATTGTATTGATGGCACCTTCCATAGTTTTTTGCAATCTTTGGTAACTTTGTTGAAGTTTTTGTTCAGCTAGTTTATCCTTCTCTTCCAGTTCTATATTATGGAGACCAAAGGCAATATCATTAGCAACCTCTCTTAAAAGGTGTTTCTCTTCATCTTTAACAGATATACCTGAAGCAAGTGATAGGATAAGTAACCCCGAAAGCTTACCATTATGGGCAATATGTATAATTACAGATTCTTTGCCAGGGTAGGTATTCTTTAAGAGACAACCCCCACAGTCCTAGGGTCTTTCCATAACCATAAACGGAACCTTCTGAATAAAAGCTCTTTCGACGCAAGGCGGATTATCTCCCTTTAGTATCTGCTTACAGAATCGGGAGATATCTGCTTTAAGAGGGGAACCTACCACGATAGCAAAGGTCTTTTCGTCTCTCAAAAACCCTAACCAAGCAGCATTATATCCCCGTGCTTTTGTCAGAGTATCACATGCCTTTTGTAAAAGAATACCTCTATTCTTCTCTTTTACAATTAGCTGATTAACCCCTCGAATGGCTCCAAGTACACTGTATAAATAGTTGATACGCTTTTCGGATTTTTCTAAATCAAGCATCTTTTTCTCAAGTTTCTGGATTAGACGCTCATTGTACATTTTCATGTAAACTTTCTCTTCCAAGGGCTTTTCAGTCGGTTTAATTTCTCCCTGGTTATATTTATCCCATATTTTATTTACAATTTTAATAAACGCATCGGGCTCCTGAGGTTTTACAATATACTCTACTGCCCCAATATCCAGAGCAAGTTTTTCTGATTCTTTATCAGTATAGGTGGCACTATAGAATAAAACAGGTATATATTTCAGTTTTTCATCCCTTTTTAACTCCCTGCATAGTTGGAAGCCATCCATCTTGGGCATCAGAGTATCAGTAATAATCATATCCGGTGGTTTCTTCCGTGCTATCTCCAATGCTTCAATTCCATTTTTTGCTGTCTCCACAGTATAATTATATCCTTCTAAGAGTTTCTGTGATAAATATCTATTCTCTTTCAGGTCATCAACTACTATTACTCTTCTCATGTTTCACCTCCAGGAATTTTTTAATTTCACTTATAAATATTTCCGGGGTTATCGGTTTTGACATATACCCAGTACAACCAGCTTTTATAGCTTTTTCTTTGTCTTCCGTTATTGCATAGGAAGTTAAGGCGATAAGAGGTATCTACTCTTTTTATCATTATCTACTACTAATATTTTTTTCTTTCCATTTTTTTATCCCTCATATCGGATAGGCAATATAAAGGTAAATGTACTTCCCTTTCCATATTTACTTTCCATCTGAATTCTACCTTTTAAGAGTTGGACTAAATTTTTAGTGAGATACAGTCCGAGACCGGTTCCGGCCTCCTCCGTAATAGTGTATTCTAACTGCACAAAAGGTTGAAATAATTTGTGAAAGTCTTCTTTCTTTATCCCGATACCGGTATCCTTTACTATGACTTCTATATTTTCATCCTTTTTTACCGCTTTTACTCCTACCCTGCCCTTTTCTGTAAATTTAAGGGCATTACTCATCAAGTTTAACAGAATCTGTTTGACCCGCCGTTTATCACTAAATATATTTATATCTGGGATGTTGAAGATAAGTTCAAGCTCTTTCTCTTCTGCCATAATCATAAAAGAATCTCTTATCTTTATCCCTACCTCAGCAACATTAAATTCTTCGATATCAGGCTTTAATTCTCCTGATTCTATCTTGCTGATATCCAGAAGATCATTGATGAGAGAAAGCAAGTGTTTTGCGCTTCCGTAAGACATCTCCAACTGTTTTTTTTGCTCATCATTCAACTCTCCGGCAAATCCCTGTAAAACAATACCGGTAAAACCGATTATAGAATTGAGTGGAGTACGTAATTCATGGCTCATACTTGCCAGAAAGATAGATTTAATCTGATTAACTCGCTCAGCTTCTTCTTTTGCTTTTTGAAATTGTTGTGTTCTTCTTCTTACTTTTCTATCTACCTCTGCTTTTGCCATCTTTAAACTGGTATGTGCATTTTGTAGCTCCTCCCACATCTTTTTACGCTCATCAAGGACTTTTAAAAGTTCCTCATTCTTCTTCTTGACTTCATTGAATAATTCTTCCCGGGAGAGACGAATAAGTCTTTCTTTCTCCATATTGATAAATTCTTTAGTAGGTTTAAATTCAGGGTCTGGGATATATTTAAAGGCCTTAATTTTTTGCAATCCATCTTTAGTAGCCAGCATTTGTAAATTATCAAAAAAGAGTTCAGTCTGTTTCGTGTTTAAATCTGTTCTCTTGCCTTGAAAGATAAGAACTAATCCGAATATATCTTTCCTCTCTTCAAAGCCTACCGTTAGACTGGATTCTATGATTTCTTGATAAATACTACGGCTTAAATCCGAAGTAATAGTAGCCAGTCTGGTAGCATTCATAGAACTAAATTTCAAGTCTTCCGCTAAGAGGTAAATTTTATTTCTTGCCTCTACTATAGAGGAGTTATCCTTTATAAGGATTTTACCAAGTTCAATCATCTTTTCACTCCGTTTGTAATACAGATTCTTAAATTAAACCCACTTTCTTACCATAATCTTGGTTCCCGCCCCTGCTTTAGTAGTTATTACAAACTCATCCATTATTCTCTTAACTCCCGGAAGCCCCAAACCTAACCCCTCTGAGGTGCTAAAATTATCTTTCATAGCTTGCCCTATATCTTTTATTCCAGGACCATTATCCTGAGCAATAATTTCAAGCCCTTTTTTATTATTCTTCTCAATAATTTTTATTATAATCTCTCCTCTTAAGGCATAGATGAATATATTTCGGGCAAGTTCAGAGATTACAGTAGCAATCATATATTGCTCGCTTTGCCTAAAACCAGCTGTCTCTGCTGACAGTTTTCCCTCAAAGGAAGTTTCGGCGATATCGGCCTCCCCATGGATCTTAATATTTTTTTCTTTATTCTTCATCTTTGTAATTATCCTCTTCTTCTATCTCTCCATCCTCACCAATTTGAACTTCCTGGTCCTCATCGAATTCTCCTTCAGACTCTTCAATCTCTTCAGGTTCTTCTTTTGGTCTTACCAGAGGCTCTAATCTCTGGAATCCTGCTTCAAGGTCCATAGCGGTCTGGATATCTCTAAAATCTATATCCAGATCAACAAGTAAAGCTGCAACCTCTGGCTTAAGACCGGTAAGAACTGTAGTAGCTCCTAACATATAAGTCATTCTTGCTGTATCACAAATTACCTGAGCTAAAAAGGAATCTATTATTTCTACCCCTGAGACATCGATAATTACCCCTTTTACACCTGTCTCCTTTACTCTTTCTAAAATATCTTTCTGAATCCGGAGTATGATTTCATCGTAGAGTTCAATCTGGATAGGAACAATAAGACACCCCCGGGAAATATGCATTGCTACCCTGGGTAAACTAATTTTATCTTCCATAAATATCTCTCCTTGTCATGCAGATTGATACAGTTTTTCACAGATTGGAACAGATTGCTCCGCAGATGTACATAAATATCTGCACTCGTCCATGTCTTACTACTTCTTCGTTATTTCTTCTTTGCTTTTATCTCATAACCTAATTTATTAAATGACAAAACAAGGGCATCCTTCAAAGTAGTTGTGGTAATAATATCTCCCATATCAATTCCCAAACGAACTAAGGTCTGGGCTATCGCTGGAGACATACCAGAGATAAT
>DPXH01000088.1 GCA_003527405.1 Candidatus Sediminicultor tertius
TGAAAAATACAAGGGTGAAATACTTTTACAAAGGATTTCTCGTCTGAATTTACAAGAGGAATTTCTTATTCCGTTAATTCTACAAGAAGAAAATATAGCTACTGCTGAAAAGATAACCGGTTCGTTTTTGGCAGTTATACTCCCTTATTTAATCATAATCCTCATCTTTGCCGGGGCGATGCATACAGCTGTGGATATAACTGCCGGAGAGAAAGAAAGAGGAACTATTGCCACTTTATTAGTAAGCCAGATAAGCCGATTAGAGATAGTATTGGGTAAGTGTTTTGCTGTAATGTTAATCTCTTTTACCAGTATGGTTTTAGGACTGTTCGGGCTTACTCTTGCTTTTTTATTAGGAGCTTCAATTGCCGGAGGCATTGAGGGAGTGAATTTTGGGATATCTATCAATACCATCTTTTTGCTCTTTTTAGTTTTATTCCCTTTGGTAGGTTTAGCCAGTGCAGTATTGGTGATGGTGGGAATATTTGCCCGTAACATTAGAGAGGCCTCGAGTTATATTACTCCTATTTATATGCTGACTGTCTTTTTGGGAGTAATTTCTGTAAGTCAGGGAATGGAATTGACCGGTAAAATGTTTTTAGTACCGATCTTAAACAGTAGTTTTGTTTTTAAAGAACTATTAATGGGTAAGATTTACTGGAACCATATTTTAATTACTTTTAGTGCTAATATGATAATTGCGGGATTAGCGCTGTTGGGAGCTACCCGACTTTTTACCAAAGAAGAAGTCCTCTTCAGGAGTTAAAAAGAATAATATGAATTCGGTAGGACAGGCGTCCCCCGATTTCACGAGGGCAGACTCACCTGCATATTATATTTATATACAAGAGATAAATAATAAAAAGTTTACTATCAGGCCAGATAACTAAATTACCCTTAAGGTGATAAGTAATGGAAAAATACGGCCAAATTATCGATAAAGAGAAACAAAAACAAGCCAAAGAATATCAAAAGAAAAAAATTATTTTTAAAATTACTGGAACCGCTCTTTTTTTAGCCTATTTTTTAATATTAATATTTAGTAACCTTTCCTTTGCAATTAAAGAAAAAATATTGTATTTTACCGACATTCAATGGCAGATTATTGCTTTATATATTTTTTTTATCTTAACTTTTTATGATTTACTTTCTTTACCGTTAGAATTTTATACCTCCTATACTTTTGAACATAAATATCATTTTTCTACCCAAACATTAAAAGATTGGTTCAGAGATTGGTTAAAAAGTTATATCTTGAGTTTGGTTTTAGCTATCCCCGTCATTGAAGGAATTTATTGGGCTATCAGAACATTTCCCCAAAATTGGTATCTAGTAATTACAGTTTTTGCCGTTTTTTTAGCTGTTCTTTTAAGCCATCTCTCCCCCATATTATTGACTCCACTTTTTTTTAAATTGAAAAAGATAGAAGGGGATAATGAATTAGCTCAGAAATTAATTAAATTATGCAATAAAGTGAATACCAAAGTTAAAGGGGTTTACGAAATAAATTTTAGTTCAAAGACCACTAAAGCTAATGCCTATCTTTCTGGTTTGGGGAATACCCGAAGAATTGTGATAGCTGATAATCTTTTGAAAAATTTTACTCCTGATGAAGCAGAAGTGGTGTTTGCTCACGAATTAGGTCATCATGTTCATAAAGATGTTCTAAAAGGAATACTTTTGACCAGCTTGATGTATTTAGGAGCTTTTTATTTTACCAGCTTTATTTTAAAAAAAGCCAGTCTTTATTTAAGTTGTGAAATAAGCGATATTTCTAACTTTCCTGTTTTAGCTTTATCTATAGGAGTTATTCTATTTTTATTTAATATACCTCTTAATTTTTATTCCCGAAAGAGAGAGCAGAATGTTGATGAATTTGCCTTAAAAACGACTGGGAAGGTAGATGCTTTTATTACATCAATGGCAAAATTTACAAACCGAGATTTAGCTGATGCTCACCCTCATCCTTTTATTGAATTTCTCCTTTACACTCATCCTTCTATCGGTAAGAGAATTAATTATGCTCAGGAGTTTAAGAAAAAGATTGAATTAGAAAAACAAAAAGAATAATTATGAATAAAGAATATTGTTAGTTATATTTTAAAAGTGAACTAAATTAAGTTCAGAATTTTTAACTTTTTGTATGCCTATTGAATCAAAGAACCGTTCCTTGATTCATATTCTGGTTAGTGTAAACTTTAGTGGGGTATCAAGATAAAAAGAGGAATGATACTTCCTCTCTCTTTCTCTTTCTTATTTCCTAACTCGATACTCGATACTATATACTTGATACTGAGAATATTCTTTACTATATTTTGTAATATTGATATAATTAAATTACAAAAATAAAGTGTTATGCTATACACTTTTGGGATACTAAAGGCATTAAGAGATAAAAAATTATAATTCAATAGTTCATAGGGCTAAATAAAGAGGGTGTTTTATAATGAGAAAGCCCCTTGTTTTCATCTTGATAGTGATTTTAGTTTTTTGCCTAACCATTTCTGCTCAAGAACAGGAAGAAGAGGGAGAAGAAATCTTTGCCCAGAGAAGGCAGAGCATGGTATTAAATCAATTGAAAAGCAGAGATATAGTCGATTCTAAAGTCTTACAAGCCATGCTCACTGTCCCGCGCCATAAATTTGTCGATGAACATATCAGAGAATCAGCTTATAATGATTATCCCCTCGCTATTGGCGAAGGCCAGACTATTTCCCAGCCCTATATCGTGGCTTTAATGACTCAGCTTTTAGAATTAAAGGGAAATGAAAAAGTATTAGAGGTAGGAACCGGCTCCGGATATCAGGCAGCAGTTTTAGCTGAGATTGTAAAAGAAGTTTATACAGTAGAGATATATGAAAGTCTTTCTAAAAAATCAGAAAAATTACTGACCGATTTAGGTTACCGAAATATCAAGTTTAAGGTTGGCGACGGTTATTACGGATGGGAAGAATATGCCCCTTATGATGCCATCATAGTAACCTGTGCCCCTGACCATGTTCCGCCGCCCCTTCTTCAACAGATCAAAGAAGATGGAGGGAGAATAGTAATTCCTGTTGGCGGGATATGGATGGTACAAACTTTGATGAAGATAGAAAAGGCAGGAGGGCAGATTAAATCCAAAGGGATCATCGGAGTAAGATTTGTTCCCATGATTGGACATAATAGATAAATTTTGTTAGTATACATGAAAGGTGGCCAAAAATTATGGGAAATTTAAAGATTGGTATACCGCAAGCACTTCTTTATTATGAATATTTTCCTCTATGGAAAAATTTTTTAGAAGGCTTAGGCGCAGAAGTAATTATCTCTGGCCCGACTACTAAAGAGATGCTCGATTTAGGAGTAAAATCAGCTATTAGTGAAATTTGTTTCCCGGTCAAAGTATTTTATGGACATGTGATGAGCCTGAAAGATAGAGTGGATTATCTGTTTATCCCTCGGATGGTCTGTGTGGAAAAGGGTGCTTATTTTTGTCCCAAATTCTTAGGCCTTCCCGATATGGTTAAAAGTTCTCTTTTTTCTCTTCCACCCCTCATTGAACCTACCATAGATATAAGAAAACCAACTACCAATTATAAAAATCCCTTTTTAGCAGTTGGAAAATTAATTACAAATAATTCTAAAAAGATATATCAATCTTTTTA
>DPXH01000111.1 GCA_003527405.1 Candidatus Sediminicultor tertius
GCCAATATAATGACCTGCCTCCCCTCTTTTAGGGTCTTTCGGATGCACTTTAAATAGATGTTCATCCGACCGTTAAAATCATTCCCCCGAATCAGAATCGTTTGAAACTTTTTATTACTTATACTATTTTCTATCTCTTTCAAGGGGGGATTTTCTTTTACTTCTTCTGCAGAAAATATAATTTCCTTATCCCTATCCTTATCTTTATTTTTATCCTTATCCGGGGATTTATCATCTTCAGGCAGCCGGTCGGGTTTTTGGGGTAAAATATCGGTTATATCGGTTATATCGAATTTTTTAAGCCAGGCCTTGCGGGTCTTGGGGATAGCATAATTTAAGGTCTTTTCCCAGGAACAGAGATAATAATTTGAAATCCATTGGGTTAATCTGATTACCCGGGGGGTAAGTAGAGGTTTTTTATCGATTATTTGCGTGATATCTTTTAAGTTTTTAACATCCGACTCGGCTAAAAATCCCACTACACATCCTGTAGCTACTTTACCCCGGAAAGGTATGGTCACTCTCGAGCCGAGGGATATCCGGTCTTTCAAATCCCGGGGAATACAGTAGTGAAATATTTTATCAAAATTATATTCCAGAATTACTATTTCAGCATATTTCTTTTCACCGTGCATATTGATAAACTCGTTAATTTCATTATTCACTTTATTTTCAAAATTTCATCTAAGATTTTTTCAGCCATATCGATTTTAGGCATCAGGGGTAATTCTCGGGCGGTTCCTTTGCTGTTAATCAGTCTGGCTCTATTTTCATCTGAGCCAAATCCGGCATCTTTTGCCGATATATCATTAGCGATAATTAAATCTAAACTTTTTTCTTTCAATTTTTTAAGGGCATTGGCCGCCAAATTTTCCGTTTCCGCGGCAAACCCGACCAATATTTTATCTCCCTTTTTCTTTCCTAATTCATAGAGGATATCGGGGGTTCTTTCCAGCTCGATAAGCGGTTTTTCACTCTTTTCTTTTTTGAGCTTTCCGGCAAATACTTCTTTGGGCCGAAAATCGGCCACTGCGGCGGCAGAAATTATTATATCCGCCTCCGGAAAATATTTAAAAACTGCTTTTTTCATCTCTTCCGCAGATTCAATGGAAACTGTGGTAACCCCTTTGGGGGCGGGTAAAGAGGTTGGCCCGGTGATCAGAATAACCCTTGCCCCTCTGGCGCGGGCAATCTTAGCTAAAGCGAATCCCATCTTGCCGGAAGAATAGTTAGAAATAAATCTTACTTTATCAATAGGTTCTCTGGTGCAGGAGGCGGTAACCAATACCGTTTTGCCCCGGTAATCATTTTTAAAGGTCAGGGCATACTCAACCGTGTCTACGATATCTTCGATATTTGCCAATCTGCCCTCTCCTGTCTCGCCGCAAGCCAGTCGCCCGTATTCCGAATCGATAAACTCATACCCCAGGGCGCTTAACTTTTCTACATTCTGCAGGTATAAAGGGTTTGATATCATATGCTTATTCATTGCCGGGGCGAAGATGAGCTTCGCTTGGGAAGCCATCACTGTAGTAGTTAACATATCATCAGCGATACCCTGGGCAATTTTACCGACAATATTTGCCGTAGCCGGGGCAATTAATATCAGGTCAGCCCATTCGGCAAGAGAGATATGTTTTACTGTTATCTTATCGCCGGGAGAAAATAGATTATCTATTACCGGATTTTCGGAAAGAGTGGAAAAGGTTAAAGGCTGAACAAATTTGGTGGCAGATTCGGTCATAATTACAAAAACCTCCGCGCCTTTTTTCTTTAATAAACTCACTATCTCCGCCGCTTTATAGGCAGCTATGCTTCCGGTAACTCCCAGGAGTATCTTCTTTCCTTTTAACACTTTCTTACCCCTTTTTTCGTATCGCGTATCGCGTAAAATACAGTAATAAGTGATGAGTAATGAGTAATTCAGTCTTCAGGTTTTTCAGATTTTTCATTTTCATTAAATATTTCTGTAATTTCTGCAGGTTCTTCAGCTCCACTGGATATGTCTTCAACTTTTGCAGGTTCTTCAGCTTTTAGAGATTCCCCTTCTTCATGAAATACATCTCCTGCCTTTAGGGGCTCTTCTTTCTCTTTAAGGTACACTTTTCCTGCTTTTATCTCTTCCAGGGCAATTATAGTAGGTTTTCTATGTTTGGATTCCACCAAAGGTTTAGCCCCCTTACTTAACTCTTTTGCCCTTTTTGCTGCCATCATTGCTAATAAATATTTATTATTCTCCATGTTTATTCCTCACCCTTCCTCTTGGTTAAGATATACTATCTTATGGTTATTCCCCAAAAAACTCAAAATATTTTTTATATAGTGTATTGCAAACAAATTCATAATAAATTATGGTTTTTTGGTTATAATTATATTGTAGGGGCACAATGAATTGTGCCCTCACCATTTTATTACCCATTTTTTCTGTGGGCACGATGCATCGTGCCCCTACATTACCATTTTGTTTACTTTTTGTGTAGTAAACATCTTATAACTTTGCAAACAAAACTCATTTTTTATAATTTACAATTTTGCATCTTTCGGCTATTATTATAGACTCTAATTTTTTTAGAGCGGTTTCTATATTATCATTAACTACCAGATAATCATAGTTTTTTTTATATTTTATTTCAATACGGGCATCTTTTAATCTTTTTTCCAGGGCTTTTTCTCCCTCAGTATTTCTTTTTCGCAATCTATCCTCCAAATCCTTCCAGGTTGGAGGGGCTATAAAAATAAAAATACCATCAGGGAATTTCTCCTTTACCTGCATAGCACCCTGAACATCTAATTCCAACAGGACATCTCTCCCTTTTTGAAGTTCATCTATTAAAAATTTTATCGGCGTACCCTTGTAATCTCCGTGGACAATAGCCCATTCTACAAATTTATTTTCTTTTATCATCTTTTTGAATTCATCTACGGTTACAAAATAATAGTCCTTGCCCTCTATTTCACCTTTTCGGGGAGGGCGGGTATTCACCGACACAGAATATTCTAAATCGGGGAAAATATTAAACACCTTTTCCCTTAAAGTGCCTTTACCCACACCTGATGGGCCGGAGATAACAAACAGCAGTCCCCTGCCTAC
>DPXH01000126.1 GCA_003527405.1 Candidatus Sediminicultor tertius
CAGGAAAGTCAGAGTCTTTAGAGGCCTTCAGAGTTTTAGCTAAGGAATATATTAGAGATATGACTATTATTTATGATGATATGGGATCTCTGGAGATAACCGAAGAAGGAGAGATAAAGGGCTATGGTACTGAAGTGGGTGCATTTGTCAGATTAGATGATTTACAACCTGGCTATGCTTTTGGGGTAATTGACAGATCTATTATTATGAGCCCTCATAAGATTAATGCTCGAGCAGTCATACCCATTACTACTTTGCAGGAAATATTAAAGGGATATAAAGTAGATTATTTTCTCTATGCTAATAATTATGAAGAAGTAGATGAGAGCCATCCTATTTTTGAAGAGTTTTCTTCAATGGAAAAAGCCCTTACTGTCTTTCGTGAAGGGACCCGATTAGCCAAGGGGACTACAACAGAAAAAGGCTTGGTGCGGAGCTATTTTGCCAATATTTTCGGTCCCATACAGTATAAAGAATTACACGAGGAGATTGCCCTAAGATATTTTTATAAACTATTTGAAAATAAAGTTAAAGTTGGCCAGTTAAGGACGAGGTTGGGTATTCCGGGATATGAACGGAAAGGACCAGAAAAAGCAGCTCAAGAATTAATAAAAATTATTAATGAATAAATTAGTCGTTAGTGAATAGTAATTCGTATAGCGTGAAAAAACCACGATCCAGATGTAGGGGCACAATGAATTGTGCCCTTCCTATATTACTGCTTTTTCCTGTGGCACACGATGCATCATGCCCACAGATGCCTTAAGTAGTGGTAATTTGATTAGAGAAGGAGATAATCTGTGGTAAATTTTAAGGAATTATCGGAGGCTTTATTCCGAGGGGATGTTTTAAAAGTAAAAGAACTTACCCAAATAGCTTTACGGGAAGATGTAGAACCCAAAGAAATTTTGGAGCAGGGTTTAATTAAGGGGATGGCTATTGTCGGGGAAAAATTCAAGAATAATGAAATTTTTCTTCCCGAAGTATTATTAGCTTCTCAGGCGATGTACGGAGGTTTAGAATTACTTCAGCCCAGGTTAATAAAAGGTGGGATAAAGGCCGTGGGCAAAGTAGTAATAGGTACTGCCAAGGGTGATCTACACGATATCGGCAAGAATTTGGTAGCCATGATGTTGAGAGGGGGAGGATTTGAAGTTATAGATTTAGGAATAGATATCTCTCCTGAAAAATTTTTAGTGGCTACTCAAGAACACAAACCTGATATTGTGGGTATATCTGCTTTACTAACTACTACTATGATTGGTATGGCGGATGTGATAACTGCTTTAAAAAGAGCAGATTTAAGAGGTAGAGTTAAAGTAATGATAGGAGGGGCTCCGGTTACCCAGGAGTTTGCCGATGAAATTGGGGCAGAGGGATATGCTCCCGATGCTGCTTCGGCAGTAGATAAGGCAAGGGAGCTATTAAAAATTTAAGGGGATAATTTGAAATGTTGATTATTGGAGAAAAGATAAATTCCAGTCGAAAAGATGTTAAAAATATGGTGGAAAGTAAAAACAAAGAATTTATTCAAGAATTAGCCCAAAAACAGGTTGAAGGCGGAGCCCAAATGTTGGATTTAAATATCGGGACAATCAGAAAGGGCGAACCGGAAGATATGAAATGGTTGGTAAAGACGGTTCAAGAAGCAGTGGATGTTCCTTTATGTATAGATAGTCCTAACCATGAAGCTATAGAAGCGGGGTTAGAAGTTTATGATTGGCGCAAAGGCAAGGCTTTGATTAATTCAGTAACAGCAGAGAGAGAGAAACTGGAGTTGATCTTTCCCTTGGTTAAAAAATATAAGTGTTCGGTGGTAGCCCTTACTATGGATGAACGGGGTATTCCCCAGGATTCAAAAGAGAGATTTAAAATTGCTGACGAATTAATAAGGGCACTTACTAATAAAGGGATTCCTATAGAAGATATATATATTGATCCTTTAACTTTGCCGGTCAGTGCTAATATTCAAAATTCCAATACTGTTCTGGAGACTTTAAAAAGAATTAATGATTCACATCCCGAAGTGAAAACAATTATAGGGTTAAGCAATATTTCCTACGGATTACCGGAAAGAAAATTGGTTAATCAAAGTTTTGTGGTTTTGGCAATGGCATATGGTCTTGATGCGGCAATATTGGACTCTACAGATAGAAATTTAATGGCCTTAATTAAAGCAACTGACCTTTTGTTGGGTAGAGATGAATTTTGTGCACAATATCTTAAAGCCTTCCGACAAGGAAAATTATAAAGGAACAGGGGACGGTTCTCTGTTCCTTTATAAAAATGGAGATTGTAATTTTAGTTAAAGCAAGGAAAGGCAGATATAAAGTCAATGAATTTAAGAGAAAAATTAGGAGCGAATAAATTTGTAGTAACGGTGGAATTAGATCCCCCGAAAACTTTAAATTTAGACAAAATTTTAAGAGAAGTAAATAGTGCTAATTTCAAAAAATTAGTGGATGCGGTAAATGTTACCGATTGTCCTTTAGCTAAGTTAAGGATGAGCCCCATTGCCCTTTCTCATATTATTCAGGAAAAAATAGGGTTAGAAGCAATTTTTCATATAACCTGCCGAGATAGGAATTTGTTGGGCTTGCAGGCAGAGCTTTTAGGAGCGTCTGCTTTAGGGGTAAAAAATATTTTAGCTTTAACTGGAGATCCTCCCGAGATGGGGGACTATGTTAGGGCAACCGGTGTTTATGATGTAGATTCTATCGGGTTAACAAAGATGATAAATGGCTTAAATAATGGATATAAATATGAAGATGGAGAACTTATGGATAGGACAGATTTTTTTATTGGGGCTGCAGTTAATCCTACTGCTTCGGATTTAAAAAAGGAGGTAGAGCGATTTGAGGAAAAAGTATCCGCTGGGGCACACTTTGTTCAAACTCAACCTATTTATGATGTAGGGTTATTAGAGAAATTTTTAAAACTTACTGCTCATATCAATGTACCAAAAATTATCGGGATTATGCCTCTAAAGAGTTACAAAATGGTTGAATATTTAAATAAAAATTTACCAGGCATCTTTATTCCTACCAGAGTAAAAGAAAGAATGAAAGGAAAGGATGTAGAGGAGGGGATAAAGATAGCTCAGGAAATTATCGATAAAATACGTAAACTTAAAGGAGTAGCCGGAATCCATATATTTCCATTGCGAGATATGGATTTAGTCTGCCGTTTATTAAACTAGTCGTTAGTGAATAGTCGTTATTATTTAGTTAGCTAACTGGTTTTTTGGTTAATTAGTTTAAGATTAATTCTTCAATATACTCATTACCAAACCTACCTAACCAGGTAACCAATTAACGAGCTAACTAATCAAGATAAAGAGATGAGAGATATGAAGATAATAAAGGATTTTAAATTAGATATAGATAAAGATGCAGTCTTTCGCTACCAGGGATATAGCAAAAAAAAGGTTAAAACTCCCAATCAAAATATTTTACAGATTATCGAAGAAGAAATTAATCGAGGTTATAGTCTTTTTGAGCCGCAGGGGATTTATTCTTTAATTAAAATTGTTGGCTTTGCATCAAAAGGGATTAATTTAGAAAATGGACTGACTTTTAAATTCCCCAAATCAGTAATTAACCAATTAAAAGGGGCAAACCATTTGATTATAGGAGTGGTTACTATAGGAGATTTTTTAGAAAAGAAAGTTTCTGAATTGTTCTCTCGAGGAGAATATCCTCGGGCATTAGCTTTAGATGCAGTAGGGACTGTAGCAGTCGAAGACTTTAGTCGGGAAGTTAGAAAATTAGCCCGTCAAGAAGCGAAAGAACAGGGCTTTAAAACAAGTAGGCATTTTTCTCCCGGTTATAGTGGTTGGGAAGTATCTCAACAAGAGATTATCTTCAAAAGTATTCCCACTGATAATATCGGAGTAAAGCTAACCAAAGGCTACATGATGGTACCCCAAAAGTCGTTATCCTGGACAATAGGAGTAGGCAAAGAAATAATTACTTCTTCCGAAGAAGATAATAACTGCGGAAACTGCCAGTTTAAGTATTGTAATTACAAATTTTAAATTTCGTTAGACAAGGAGAAAATAATGGCAAAAACAATTGTAGAGAAAATACTTTCATCCCATACAGATACAGATAACTTTGAAATAGGAGATATAATTAAAGCTCGGGTTGACTTTGCCTTTGCCAATGATATCACCGCTCCGATTGCCATAAAATACTTTAAAGAAAGTGGAGCAAGGCAGGTATTTGATAAAAAGAGAATTGGTCTGATACCAGATCATTTTGCTCCCAATAAAGATATAAAATCCGCCGAACAGTGTAAATTATTAAAAGAATTTGCCCGAGAATATGAAATAGAGAATTATTTTGAGATAGGAAAGATGGGGGTAGAACATGCCCTTCTGCCGGAAAAGGGCTTGGTCCTTCCCGGAGATATAGTAGTGGGGGCAGATTCTCATACCGATACTTCCGGGGCCTTAGGTGCTTTTGCCATCGGAGTGGGCAGTACCGACTTAGCTGCTATTATGGTCCTTGGTGAGGTCTGGCTTAAAGTGCCACCCACCATTAAGTTTGTCTATTCCGGAAAATTAAATAAATGGGTAAGCGGCAAAGATTTAATCTTATACACCATTTCCCAGATCGGGGTAGATGGAGCCAATTATAAGGTGATGGAATTTAGCGGAGAGACAATTAAAGGTCTTTCTATGGATAACCGCTTTACTATGTGTAATATGGCCATTGAAGCAGGGGCAAAGACCGGGATTATCGAACCAGATGAGCTTACTTTGGAATATCTGAAAGGACGTGCCCAAAGACCTTATCAGACCTACAATAGTGACCCCGATGCCCATTATGAAAAGATCATAGAGATTGATGTTAGTAAAATTGAACCCCAGGTGGCTTTCCCTCATCTGCCGGAAAATGCTAAACCGATTAGCCAGGCGAAAGGGATTAAAATTGATCAATCCATTATCGGTTCCTGTACCAACGGTAGGATAGAAGATTTGCGTATAGCTGCCCAAATCTTAAAAGGGCAGCAAATTCATCCTGAAGTCAGATTGATTGTCATCCCCGCTACTCAAGATGTTTACTTGCAAGCCCTTCGGGAAGGATTAATTGATATATTTATCTCTTCTGGTGCCGCGGTAAGTACTCCTACCTGTGGTCCCTGTTTAGGTGGTTATATGGGTATCTTGGCTAAAGGAGAAAGAGCCATCTCAACTACTAACCGGAATTTTGTAGGCAGGATGGGACACCCTGAAAGCGAAGTATACCTGGCCAGCCCTGCCCTTGCCGCCGCCTCTGC
>DPXH01000019.1:0-678 GCA_003527405.1 Candidatus Sediminicultor tertius
ACCTCCCGGACCTGATGTAAACAGGATCAGAGGGAAATTAACTGAAATCAATAAATCTTATTCTACGATATGTTGTACGGTGGTAACCGGAAAAAATTCTTTGAAGGTAAAACTACCTCAGGAGATATTTGAGGGTATGAGTTTAAATCTCGGAGATGAAGTATGGTTGATCTTAGCTCCCCGGAAATTAAAGTCCATAACTGATGGAAAATAATTCTTATTATAGGGGGGCTTGATTACCTTAGTTAAAGAAAAAGTTATTTAAAAAAAATTGTATTTTTTGAAAATGTGTGTTATTATATAACCAAGTTTATAATGGAACGTAATTCCACATTATGGAACAACAAAAAATTGAGATAATATGAAATTATTAGAAAAAACCATTAAAATTTTAGATTATCTAAGCGATGAACAGAGAAGTGTAGGGATAGCCGAACTGAGTATAAAATTAGATTTTCCTAAGAGCACAGTTCATCGAATATTAAAAGATTTATTAAGATATTCAATAGTTGAGCAAGAAAAGGATACTTCTCGGTATAAAATTGGATTACGCTTACTTAAATATTCTAATTCTCTTTTAAGATCCTTCGATATTAGACAAACTGTCAAACCTATTTTAAAAAAAGTTTGTAATGAAACTCAAGAAACTACTTTCTTAACTATTTGGACAAATGACCA
>DPXH01000019.1:992-3470 GCA_003527405.1 Candidatus Sediminicultor tertius
GGGATTTGTATTGATTCAATTTCTTCTAGTAGAAGTACAAATACTCATCTTTTTGTTGAAATTGGTAAGGAAATGCCCTTTCATTGTACCGCCAGTTCAAAAATACTTTTAGCTAATCAATCACCAGAAGAGATTAAAAGAGTTATTAGTAAGAACCCCCTTAAAAAATATACTCAAAATACAATTACAGAACCTGAAAAATTAATGATACATTTATTGGATATAAAGAATATAGGTTATGCAATTTGTAATGAGGAACTTGAAGAAGGAATAAAAGCAATTGCCGCTCCCATAAAGAATATGAATGGAAAAACTATAGCCAGTATTACCATAACAGGATTAGCAAAAAGAATATCTTCGAACAACATGGAGAGTCTTATCGAAATAGTAACTAATTCAGCGTTAGAAATATCTAAGAAATTAGGGTACCAAGAGAAAAGTATTTTAAGTAAAGTTAATTGGTAGTAATACAATTGGTAAGTTTATTTATATTGTGAAAATAATAAAAAAATATAGAAGGAGCAGAAAGAAAAATGGCAAGAGTAATTCTAATAGCCTTAGGTGGAAATGCGATAAAACAAGCAGATGAAAAAGGAAC
The DNA here is from genome assembly GCA_003527405.1 of Candidatus Sediminicultor tertius. Taxonomy (GTDB): domain Bacteria; phylum Atribacterota; class Phoenicimicrobiia; order Phoenicimicrobiales; family Phoenicimicrobiaceae; genus Sediminicultor; species Sediminicultor tertius. The sequence goes on from DPXH01000019.1 coordinate 1,591, forward strand.
TTCCGAAGAACAATTCAGGAATTGTTGGAAAACTACCAAACATATCTCAGAAATTATCAAAAACCTGGATAAGGAAGACCGATTGGTTATAACTCATGGGAATGGCCCGCAAGTTGGTAATTTAATGGTTCAGCAAAAATTAGCCGAAGGTATTGTTCCAGCTCACCCGATGGATGTAGTTGGAGCAATGACTCAAGGGCAAATTGGTTATATGCTGCAACAAACCCTAAGGAATCATCTTAAAAAATTAGATCTTAATGTACCGGTATGTGCTATAGTTAATCAAGTATTGGTAGATAAAAATGATCCAGAGTTTTTTGGGGATAAAGCTTCCAAACCAGTAGGTAATTTTTTAACCGAAGAAGAAGCTAAAGAAATGAAGAAAAACAATCCTGATTATATTATAAAAAAAGTAAAACCGAACGGAGAGCGTTGCTGGAGGAGGACCGTTCCTTCTCCAGACCCTATCTCTAATTTGGAAGCTGAGGTTATTAAAAAATTAGTTGATGCGGGGGTAGTTGTTATAGCTTCCGGTGGTGGAGGTATACCAGTCTTAGAAGACGAAGAGGGAAATTATCAAGGAATTGAGGCAGTGATAGATAAAGATCTGGCAGGAGAAAGATTAGCAGAAATAGTAGGTGCTAATATTTTTTTAATTCTCACCGATGTGGAAAAAGCCAAAATCAATTATGGCCACCCCAAGGAAAAAGCTTTAGGTAAAATAACCTTTGAAGAGGCTAAACAGTATTTTGAGGAAGGACATTTTCTGGCTGGAAGTATGGGGCCAAAAGTTAAAGCTTGTTTGCGATTTTTAGAAAATGGAGGGAAAAGAGCTATAATTGCTTCACTCGATAAGGCCTTGGAAGCTTTTAAAGGAGATAGTGGAACAATTATAGAAAAAGATTAAGTAATACAATTAATAAAATAAATTGAAAGGAGTCGATCAAAATGTTAAAAGGAAAAGACATAATAAATACTGCTCAGTTTTCACCTCAGGAACTTAATCTAATTATGAATACTGCTGCAAATTTTGAAAAACAAGTAAAAGATGAAAATATTATCAGAAATATGGAAGGTCAAGTTGTGGCAACTTTATTTTTCGAACCGAGCACCAGAACTCGACTTTCCTTTGAGACTGCCGCTAATAGATTGGGAGCCCGAGTAATTACCGTAGCTAACCCAGCTAGTTCTTCCGTAGCCAAAGGAGAATCTTTAGCTGATACTATTAGAACAGTGGATGGTTATGCCGATGTCATTGTTATGCGTCATCCTATGAAGGGTTCTGCCCAGATTGCTGCTGACAATGCGGAACATCCTTTTATTAATGCCGGTGATGGTGCCGGGCAGCATCCTACCCAGGCTCTTTTAGATATATACACCATTCGTAAAGAAAAAGGGATTTTAGGAGGTCATACTGTTGCCTTTGTGGGGGACTTAAAAAATGGTAGAACTGTCCATTCTTTGGGTTATTTTATGGCTCTCTATAGGAATAAGATGATCTTTGTTTCTCCGAAAGCTCTGCGGATGCCTGAGGATATAAGCGCTGACCTTAGAAGTCGTGGGGCAGAAATTGAAGAGACTGAAGACTTAAAGAAAGCATTGTCGGTTAGTGATATAGTTTATGTTACCCGGATACAAAGAGAACGGTTTGAAGATCCCGCGGAATATGAGAAACTTAAAGGTTCATATATTATCAATAGAGCTCTGATTGATCAGGCTAAAAAAGGGATTACAATTCTACATCCTCTTCCGAGAGTAGATGAAATATCTACCGATGTCGATGAATACGAAGGGGCTGCTTATTTTAGACAGGCCCACAATGGCCTCTATATTAGAATGGCTCTCTTGGCATTAGTAAGTGGTAGAGTATAGATTAAATT
>DPXH01000184.1 GCA_003527405.1 Candidatus Sediminicultor tertius
AAAAATTAGGTACGGAAATTAATGAAATAGATATTCATGTTCAAGGAATACAGTTTCCTAAGAAGTCACAAAGCAGAAAAGACTTGGTCGCTTCTAATTTATTCATAAAAGTTTTTTAAATTAATAAAAAATGGGGTCAGGTCTCAACATTTGACATAACTTATTCCTAAATAATGAAAAAAATAAGTTATGTCAAATGTTGAGACCTGACCCCATGTAAACGGAGGAGCAATGGGAGAAAGAAGATTATCCCGAGAAGTGAGTTTAAAGGTATTATTTCAAGTCGATTTAGTTCATACTAATATAGAAGAAGCCCTTAAAAATACTCTCGAAAATGATAAATATTCAGATGATGTTAGGAAATTTACTCTAACCCTGGTTAAGGGAGTAATGAGTAATTTAGCTGAAATAGATAAGGTGATTAAAAATTATACTAATAATTGGTCTTTAGAAAGAATTACTAACATTGATAGAAGCATTCTTCGGATAGCAATCTACGAAATATTATACTTACCAAATATACCCAAAAGTGTCTCCATTAACGAAGCAGTCGAATTAGCTAAAAAATATGGTACAAAAAGTTCTTTTAGTTTTGTAAACGGAGTTTTAGGTAGAATCAATAAAAATGATAAAATATTAAAGAAAATAGATTAAAGGATTATGAATAACTACTATACAGAATCAAAAATATATACAGTTTCCAAGCTTAATAAATATATAAAAAATCTCTTTGAAAATGATTATAATCTGCAGGATATATGGATATTGGGAGAGATATCCAATTTTAAGTTACATTCTTCAGGACATATGTATTTTGTGCTCAAGGATAAAGAAAGCCAGATTAGATGTGTAATGTTTAGAGGGAATAATTATAGTTTACGGTTTGCTCCGGGAGACGGAATGAAAGTTAAGGTACGAGGGGATGTCAGTGTTTATGAAAAAAGAGGAGAATACCAGCTGTATGTAAAGGAAATAGTAGAAGCCGGAAAGGGTGAACTTTATTTAGCTTTTGAAAGACTTAAATTAAAACTAAAAGAAGAGGGACTTTTTTCCGAAGAAATTAAAAAGAAATTGCCGCTTATTCCGAAAAATATTGCGGTTATTACTTCTCCAACCGGGGCAGCAATTAGAGATATTATAACTATTTCATTGAGAAGATTTCCCAATCTTTCAATTTTAGTTGTTCCTTCCCTGGTGCAAGGGGTATCTGCCGCTCAGGATATTGCTAAGAAGATTGATTTTTTAAATAAACATCTTAAGGATTTAGATTTTATTATAGTTGGCCGAGGCGGAGGCTCACTGGAAGAGCTGTGGGCTTTTAATGAGGAAATTTTGGCTCGCAGTATCTACAATTCTAAAATACCTATAGTTTCTGCAGTAGGCCACGAAACAGATTTTACTATTTCAGATTTTGTTGCTGACCTGCGTGCTCCCACTCCCTCTGCGGCAGCAGAAATGACTATACCGGATAAAAATAGCTTGATAAATAATCTAACTTTATTAAAAAGTAAAATAGCCAGAGCAGCTAAAAGAAACTTTGAGTTAAAAACAGAAAATATAAATTCTTTATGCAGAAGTCTTAAATATCAAGGACCGGAAAATAAAATTAATCAATATTATCAATATATCGATGAATTTAGTACTCGTTTAAATTCAAGGATTAAACATCAAATAGAATTATACGAAGAAAGGGTAAAAAAAGATGTCCAAAGGCTGAATTCATTAAGCCCTTGGGCAGTAATTGAAAGAGGATATAGTGTCTGCAGAAAAATACCCGGCAAGGAGATTATTAAAAGATTAGAGCAAGTCGAAGTGGGCGCAAAAATCGAAGTTATTATAAGTGATGGCAGGATATTGAGTAAAGTAGAAAAAAAGGAGGCTGTTTCAAATTGAAAAACAAGAAAAAAGTAGAAGATATCCCTTTTGAAGAATATTTAAGAAAATTAGAAAAAATTGTTCACAAATTAGAAGAAGGTGAATTAAGCTTAGACGAATCAGTAAAAACTTATGAAGAAGGAATGAATATATCAAAAATATGTTTGGAGAAGCTGAATGAAACTAAAAAGAAGATAGAACAATTGGTGATTGAAGGTGAAGAAAAATATTCTACCAAACCTTTTTCTGAAAAAAGGGGAGAAAATACGATTAATGAATTTTAAAAAATATCTGGAAAATAAAAAAAATATCATAGACAAGACTTTAGATGAATATTTACCACCGGAAGAAAAAGCACCTTCAATTATTCACAAAGCAATGCGCTATAGTGTTTTTGGCGGAGGAAAGAGAATCAGGCCGATTTTCACTTTAGCAACAGCTGAATTGTTCGGAAGAGAGGCTGAAAGTGTGCTAAGGGCAGCTTGTGGAATCGAATTAATCCACACTTTTTCACTAATCCATGATGATCTCCCCTGTATAGATAATGATGATTTTAGACGGGGGAAGCCAAGCAATCATAAAGTGTTTGGAGAAGCAATAGCGTTATTAGCAGGGGATGCCCTTTTAGTTTCCGGATTTGACTTAATTATTAAAAATTCGGAAGTTAAAGAGATAAAAAAACAATCTATTTTAAAATTAATAAAAGAAACATCTTTTTATATCGGAACTGAAAACATGTTGGGAGGACAGGTAGAAGACATAACCGCAAAAAATGAAGACATCACCAAAGAAGATTTAGTTAATCTATATATGAAAAAAACTGCGGCTTTAATTTGTCTTTCTATCAGGGCGGGAGCAATATTATCCGGCGCAAACCAGAGGCAGCTTAAAGCTTTAACCAAATATGGTGAAAATATTGGGTTAGCCTTTCAAATTATTGACGATATGCTCGATATCATGCAAGACCAAAGGGATATGGGAAAACCTACTTATGCTAATAAATATGGGATAAAAGAATCTAAGAGCGAATCCGAGAGGTTGATTGGCGAAGCAAAAGATTATTTAAGAATATTCAATCAAAAAGCCGATACATTAAAAAGCTTAGCTGATTATCTGTTAACGAGAAAAAAATGAAAAAACAGCATAGAGCGTATAGCGTAGAGCGTATAGTTAGGAAAGAAGAAGACAAATACAAAGGCCAGTATAAAATTATATTTTGTATATAGTGTATAGCGAAAAGTGAAAAGTGTAAAGCGTAAAACCAAAACTTAAAACTAACTCCTTCCTCTGTCATTCCCGCGAAAGCGGGAATCCAGGGGTGAAAAACGAGAAAGATAAGATGGATTCCCATTTCCATGGGAATGACAAAGAGAGATAAGAAGTGACATTAAAAATTTATTAAAAAAATGGGTAGCATATTATATAAAATAATTTAATCCTATACGCTAAACGCTGTACGCTATACGCTAAAAAAATATTGGAGGAAAAATGTTTAGATCGAACAATCGAAAATA
>DPXH01000143.1:0-3266 GCA_003527405.1 Candidatus Sediminicultor tertius
GATGATATGGGATTGGGTAAAACCATCCAGGCGATTACCCTTATTTTAAAGCTCAAAGAAGAGAAAAAACTGGACCATCCTGCATTGGTAATCTGCCCGACTACCCTGGTCGGCAACTGGCTGAAGGAATGCAACAAATTTGCCCCATCCTTAAAAGCCTTGACATATCACGGACCAGAACGTCAACTTATTACCGCTCACGCCGATTTAGTCATTACCACATATGGGCTATTACGCCGGGAAGTTGAAAAATTTAAAAAAAGAAACTGGAGTCTTATTATTATTGACGAAGCTCAAAATATAAAAAATGTAGATAGTAAGCAGGCCAAAGCGGTTAAAGCTTTAAAAACCGGTGGCTCTATCGCCTTAAGCGGAACACCGGTAGAAAATCGCCTGAGTGAACTCTGGAGTATCTTTGATTATTTAAACCCGGGCTACCTGGGCACCCGGCAGAATTTTTCACGCCGTTTTGCCATGCCTATCGAAAAGTACCGCGACCAGAAGAAAATTGCCTTATTGCAAAAAGCCACCTCACCCTTTATTATGCGTCGCATGAAGACAGATAGTTCCATCATACAGGATTTACCGGATAAAATAGTAAAAAATGAATACTGTTACCTGAGCAAAGAACAGACTGCTATCTACCAGCGTGTTGTAGATACCAACATACAGGAAATTTCCAACAGCGAAGGAATCACGCGCCGGGGACTCGTTTTTAAATTAATGACCTCTCTAAAGCAGATCTGTAACCACCCGGTTCACTATACCAAAAGAGGAACTGTCGTCAAGGAGCACTCGGGCAAAGCAGAGATGACCATTTCCCTACTGGAAAAGATTATATCCGCCAGGGAAAAAGTGCTCTTGTTCACCCAATACAAAGAGATGGGAAATTTACTGGTACAACTAATCCAGACAGAACTTCAAATAACACCTCTCTTTTTTCACGGTAGCCTCACCAGAAAAAAGCGGGAAATAATGATTGAAGATTTCCAAAACGGTAATGTCTCCCCGATTATGATTATCTCACTGAAAGCAGGAGGCACCGGCCTTAACCTAACCGCCGCAACCAACGTCATCCACTACGACCTCTGGTGGAACCCTGCCATAGAAGCACAAGCAACCGACCGGACTTACCGTATCGGCCAAAGCAAAAAGGTAGTTGTACATCGACTTATTACTATCGGTACATTTGAAGAAAAAATTAATGAAATGATCAGCGCCAAAAAAGAGTTGGCTGAATTAACTGTTTCTACCGGTGAAAAATGGCTCAGCGAACTCTCCAACCAGGAACTGAAAGAAATATTTAAGTTAAGCTAATCCATTCTTTAGGTTCACTGTAAAAGACAAGAGGACGGCAGACTGTGTAATAATTAATACTCCCCCTGTCTTTGCAACTAATCAATCAAGGAAAAATAATGGGATGTGTCCCTATTTGTTTAAACTACCGCACTGGGCTCCTCAGAAATACTTGCTTCCGTAAAAGATAAAAAGTTTTATTTTGCCTTATTTGTTATTCCCTGCAGGGAGGTTTGCATTTGTTTTCCCAGTCCAACAGCCCGGCAAATATTATCTTTTGCAGGCTACACATTCTGTCAGCCCCTTCCTCTATTTTTAAAGTACTATTAACTGAACCTAATCCCGGATATATTAGTAGTTATTATTATCAATAATCCCAGTAATCGTCTTTACATTGTAAAGTAACCATCCTCCTGATGGATATCCCTACATTCTTATTCGAATAAAATCAGAAAATAATTTTATCTTTTCAGCCTCAGATGGATAAAACAAAAAAGGTTTTATATTTTCGGTTAATTTTTCAAAATTAATTTTTTTACATTTTAATAATAGCTTCTCTTTAATCTCTTCCATATTTATCTTTTTATTCAGTCCCATCTTTTCTCTTAAAAAATTAAAATCCGGATTAGTTTTGGAAAAAAGAAATATCACATCATAGAAATCTCTTCCCATCGGTCTGGGGCGATTCAATATCGCTAATATTTTCTGAGCCAACAATACCTCTGGTGGTACTGCATTAATTTTTAAAAAAATATCAAATTTATTTAAAATCACTTTTTCTGGTTTGTAATCGACATTTTGGGGTTCGCTATCAATCTGAATAGTTAATTTTTCCTGTGCGTAACTGGAAATATCATATTGATAAAATATTCCGGGGAACTTTACCAGACAATGAAAAGCCCCTCTATATCTATTTTGTATTTCCACAGAATAACCATATAATTCTAATTTTCGTAAAACCTCTTGGGATAAACCTTCAAAATCTTCCCTGCTCAAACCCTTGTTATCAAAATCCAAATCTTCAGAAAATCGCCGATTACCATGAATAATATGGATTGCTGTCCCTCCCATAAAGACCAATCGGCTTCCGTACTCGGAACTATAGATAATATCTAAAATAACATACTGTAAATATTCTCTCAGTAAATTCCTTTTATGAATTCTCAGATTTTCGGGATAAAATAATTCTATCTGTTTTAGATTAAGCATCTTTCATATATCTCCAAAAAATATTAATCCTTCTAGCCAGCTTCTTTTGATTAAACCTTCCCAAAAAACTCATCAACTTTTTCTCATCCATCTGCTCGAAAAACATCTCCTTATTTATTCTCAAGGAGTCAAAATCTTGTTTGGTTTCTATGTCCGGATGAAGATAAAAATAATCGAGAATTGCCTTCTCTATACTGGCTATCTTTAAATATTGCCCCTTATAACTCATCAGATAATAACCAAAAAAGAGCGGAGGCTTTACACTGCGAAAGATAAATTCTCCGATAGAGGTTCTAAAATGGTAGGTCCTTCGGGTAGAAATTGAAGTAATTCCATAGATACTTTCGGGAATTAAGTGATAATAAGATAGGGCGCTCTCTAAAGAAACATAAGAGGGTAAATAGATACGATTGGCAATCTTAAATAAAATTTCCTCGCTAAGTTGTAAATCAGAAAAGATATAATAACCACGAATCACTTTCTTAATATAACCCTTATCCTGCCATTCATTTAATCTTCGTCGGTGAAAATTAGGGTCAACGATTTTAATCTCATTTAAAGAAAATATGGTGAAATCTTTTAATTCATTTCGTAATTCCAAAAACTTCATAATATTTCTCCAAAATGCTTTTTATAGCACTTTCGAGAAATATTATATCATCTTTGTAATTTAAAAGCAAAATATCTTAGAGTAGTGGGGTCAGGTCTCAACATTTGACATAAGTTTGCAAGCTGAATAGTGTCACGGTAGGACAGCCAGT
>DPXH01000143.1:3612-3826 GCA_003527405.1 Candidatus Sediminicultor tertius
AGCGTGCGGAACTACCGCACTGAGCTCTTCAGAGATACTCGCTTCCGTAAAAAGACAAATTAGTATTGCCTTCTTTGTTATTCCCTGCAGTGAGATTTACATTTGTTCCTCCAGTCCTACTTGCCCGGCAAATGTTTCCTTTGCAAGCTACGTATTCGGTATGTGTGGCTGGGGCTAGACCTTACCCAACAAGGACTTTCACCCTGCAAGAAAT
>DPXH01000143.1:4208-5697 GCA_003527405.1 Candidatus Sediminicultor tertius
TATTTATCTAATTTAAAAGTAAGATATTAATTATCTAAGAAAATAGGTGTCTGTCCCTATTCTTTTCTTGCTTTCTTCTTATTAAAATCTTCTTTCCCATAAATAAAAGCCTGGTCTATACCCTCGGCTTCATTTTTTACCCACTTTTTTCAAGGCATCAATCTCGGAATTGTAATAACCCCTTTAATTTTTTTCTTGACATAAGTTACCAGACATATTATTATATATATAGATTCGTCTGGTAACCGTGTCAACTTTAATATATTATATTGCATTTATTCTTTTTTTACCAGACTCATACTATTTTTCACTTGTTTGTCTGGTAATTTAAAAGAGGATACTATGAAAATCTTAAATAGTGTATTAAACGAAGAATTATATCGACTTAATAAATTAAAAAAGAGCTATGAAAAACAAATTGCAAAACTTCCCAAAGGAAGCCTTATTAAAAAAAATATCAAAGGGAATATATATTATTACCTTAATTATAGGCAAGAAAAAAAGAAAATATTTAAATACATCGGAAAACTATCTGGAAAAGAACTCGAAAACTTGTTAGATAAAATAGAAGAGAGAAGAAAACTTGAAAAACTCAATAAACAAGTCAAAAAAGACATTAGAAAACTTGAAAAGATGATAAAATGACAAAACAAAATAATTTATTTCTCGCTACGCTTGATGCTCTGCATAAGTCAGGTGCCTTTGAATACATTATACTTATAGGGAGCTGGTGCCATCATTTTTACAGGGTTTATTTTAATAACGCTCCCGAAATACCCGTGATAAGAACTATGGATATTGATTTTCTTATCCCCAATCCAGCAAAAATACATAAAGATATAAATATTCCTGAAATACTTCGCTCTTTGGATTTCACACCTACTCATAGCTATACTACCGGATACACTAAATATGAGCATCCTGAACTTGAACTGGAATTTTTAACTCCCGAACTTGGCAGAGGAAAAAATAAACCATATGAACTTCCTAAACTACATATCAACGCTCAGGGACTACGATACTTAAATCTTCTTCAATCTAGTGTATTGAAAATAAAATATAAGCACATGAAGATACAACTACCGGAACCTGCTGCGTATATACTACATAAATTCATAATTTTTGAAAGACGTAAGGAAAAAAGTAAAAAGGAAAGAGATTTACTCGCCGCAAAAGATATCGGGGAATTTTTATTACAAAATAAGACTCAACGAAAAAAGCTTTTGGAAATATTTCATTCATTACCGTTAAAATGGCAAAAAACAATTATTAAGAATGTAAAAACTCATTCTGAACCGCTTTTTGATTTCTTATCAAAAAAGGAGGCCTCATGAGTATATGTTATGGGTCAGATTTTGTAATATCACTTTTCATCTTCCCTCTCGATATTTTTAATTAAAATAAGTACACATTTTATTTTTTCTATGGCTTAATTTCCCCTAAAATCTCAACCATCTGGTTAAGAAACTCCTCAGACCCTATAGGTTGT
>DPXH01000143.1:6074-6273 GCA_003527405.1 Candidatus Sediminicultor tertius
CTACCGCACTGGGCTCTTCAGAGATACTCGCTTCCGTAAAAGACAAATTAGTATTGCCTTCTTTGTTATTCCCTGCAGGGAGGTTTGCATTTGTACCTTAAAGTCCTACTTGCCCGGCAAATGTTTCCTTTGCAGGCTACGTATTCGGTATGTGTGATTGGGGCTATACCTTACCCAACAGGGACTTTCACCCTGCAAG
>DPXH01000143.1:6611-7373 GCA_003527405.1 Candidatus Sediminicultor tertius
CGCGTCTTCCGCTAAAAGTTACTGAATTATTAACCTGGTGCATCTTCCCTATTTATCTAATTTAAAAGTAAAATAAGAAAATTAGTCAACTTTTGCAATAAATAATTATTGTTCAAATTTTTTATTTATCAATTTATCTAAATCTTTAATTACCATATTAAAATCAGGAAGATCAAATATTTGATGTATTAATCTATTTTCCCAATTTTGCTTATAATCATCTTTAACAATCTCTCTTAATAAATTGGGAATTATTATTTCATAACCATATTTATTTTTAAACTCTTTCCTTATTATGTTAATATCAAGATTTAATTTTAATAAGTACCACAAATCATACAAATCTCTCGGTTCATTATCAACATCCAAAATTCTTCCAATTTTATCACATACTACTGACTCTAATGTATAGGTCTCTAAGATTGAATTCTTATTTTTGAATTCCGGATATGAAAATAAAAGCCTTTTTCTTTCGTGTTTTGGAATATAATAATCCTTTAGAATATCTACCTTTAATTCTTTTATACCCTTTATATCAGGGATAATGTCATATATCATAAATAATTGTAATCGATCTCTCTCAAATATAGAACGTTTATCTATTTTTATAGGATAATCAGAAGATATTCTTTGCAATATTTGAAAAATTATCTCTTGATATGCATTAATTTCTTTACTGCTATCAATTACAAAATCCAAATCTTCAGAAAATCGATATTCTGGGAAATAGACCTTCTTTAAGGCAGTGCCTCCTCTAAAAAC
>DPXH01000150.1 GCA_003527405.1 Candidatus Sediminicultor tertius
ATTCTTCTGGAAGCTAAAATTATAGGAGTAGCTGATGTAGTAGAAGCCATGTCTTCTCATCGCCCTTATCGACCGGCATTAGGCACAGACAAAGCCTTGGAAGAAATCAGCCAAAACAGAGGTATCCTCTATGACCCGGAAGTAGTAGATGCTTGCCTTAAGCTCTTTAGAGAAAAAGGATTTAAATTTGAATAAAAATGTCAAGAAGACTGTCAAGGAGACGGTTCTCTTGACACTTTAAAAGGGAAAAGAATGGAACTAAAGGAAAAGAAAATTAACTGGTATACCCGCACAATTGAAGATATTACTCAGTACTTCAATGTTGATACATCCAGGGGTTTGTCATCTAAAGAGGTAAAGGCCCGCCTGAAAATATTTGGCCCAAATCAACTGAAGGAAAGTAAGGGAAGAACCGTATGGGATATGTTTTTTAACCAATTTAAAGAGGTTCTGGTACTTATTTTACTAATTTCTGTTATTATTTCTATATTTTTGGGGGAAGTAAGCGATGCAATAGTTATTGCTGTGATTTTAGTTTTAAATGCCACACTTGGTGTGGTACAGGAGTTTAAAGCGGAGAAATCTTTGGCAGCCTTAAAGAAGATGACTGTGCCAGATGCTCTTGTTATGAGAAATGGCAAACCAACCAAAATTAAATCCAATCAACTTGTACCCGGCGATATTGTCCTTCTTGAATCTGGTGATCGGATTCCTGCTGACCTTCGTTTATTTAAAGTAACGGATATAAAAGTACAGGAAGCTATTTTAACCGGAGAATCAGAGCCGGTGGAAAAGAACAATAATGCGCTTGAGCAGGATAAAATTCCTCTTGGTGATAGAAAAAATATGGCTTTTATGGGAACAACCATCATTGCCGGTCGGGGGGCAGGAATTGTAGTTGCCACCGGTATGGATACCGAAATGGGAGAGATTGCAGGTATGCTGGAAGAGGGGAAACGGGAACCTACCCCACTCCAGAAAAAATTAAATATTATGGGTAAGAAATTGGGTTTACTGATATTAATGATTGTAGCAATAATAATTCTTCTGGGGTGTATTCGTGGTATTGAATTTTTTGATATGTTTCTGATTGGAATATCCCTGGCAGTTGCTGCCGTTCCGGAAGGCTTGCCCGCAGTAGTAACCATAGTTCTTGCTTTAGGTGTACAGCGAATGATTAAAAAAAATGTCATTATCCGTCAATTGCCCGCTGTGGAAACATTGGGTGCTACTACCGTTATTTGTTCTGATAAAACAGGGACATTAACCCAAAACCAGATGACTGTAAAAATATTGGCCCTACCGGATAAAACTATTGAAGTGGAAGGGGAAGGTTACCAACCATTTGGACAGTTTTACCATTCCGGTCGAACTATTCAACCAAGTGATGATTTGACCATCTCTCTTTTATTAAAAGGAGCTGTTCTTTGCAATAATGCAATATTACAACAAAACAGTGATAATCAGCAATGGGAAATTATTGGAGACCCGACTGAAGGGGCATTAGTGGTAACATCTGCCAAAGCAGGTTACCAGAAAAAGGGGTTGGAAAATGAATATCCTCGGGTAAAAGAACTACCCTTTGATTCAGATAGAAAAAGAATGTCAACGATCCACCGGAGTCCCGAGGAATCATTCATCGTATTTGTAAAAGGTGCACCCGATCAGGTGATTACTCAGTGTAAATATTATATGGAAAATGGTAAGCAAAAAGAATTTGACGATTCTGCAAGAGAAAAAGTATTAAAACAAAATAAAAAATTAGCCGCCTCAGCATTACGGGTTTTGGCAGTAGCTTATCGAAAACTTAATGATGGGGAAGAAAATGGATTGAATCAGAAATTAAAAAACGATGATATTGAAAATGATTTAATTTTTTTAGGATTAATGGCAATGATAGATCCTCCACGCAAAGAAGCGATTCCTTCCGTAGATACCTGTCGAAAAGCAGGGATTCGGCCCATAATGATAACCGGGGATTACTCTTTAACCGCTAAGGCAATTGCATCACAGTTAGGCATTTATCATTCCGGAGATCGAATCATTACCGGCATGGATTTAGAAAACATGACCCAAGAAGAGCTGGAGAAAGTAGTATTAAACACAACGATTTTTGCTCGTGTTTCCCCCCGGCACAAGCGTAGGATTGTGAGAGCTTTACAGAAAAATAGGCAGGTTGTGGCCATGACCGGTGATGGGGTTAATGATGCACCCGCCCTGAAGGAATCTAATATCGGTGTTGCGATGGGGATTACCGGAACAGATGTATCCAAAGAAGCATCCGATATGATTCTTATGGATGATAATTTTAGTTCTATTGTAGCAGCAGTAGAAGAGGGAAGAAAAATCTATCAGAATATTAAAAAATTCATACAATATTTATTGTCCTGTAATTTGGGAGAGATTCTTACCATCTTTTGTGCCATTTTGATCGGGCTTCCTCGACCTTTAATTCCGATCCAAATTCTTTGGGTGAATCTGGTAACAGATGGTTTGCCTGCTTTAGCACTCGGTTTGGATCCTGCCGAGGAAGACCTGATGAATCAAATGCCTCGCGAACCGGATGAGGCAATTTTTTCCGGTAAGATGGGATTTAATATCTTTTCCCAGGGGATATTTATTGGGGCAATTACCTTGATTGCCTTTACTCTGGGCATTAGAAATTATTCATTGGAAATTGGGCAGACTATGGCTTTTGCTACCCTCAGCTTTTCGCAATTATGGCAATCCCTGAATTCTCGTTCTCCTCGCTTATCATTAATAAAGTTGGGGATCTTGACCAACCGTTATTTAATTTTAGCTATCCTGATTTCTGGTATGCTTCAGCTGGGAGTTATGTTAATCCCGACTTTTCAACAAATATTCAAGGTGCTACCGCTTAATGGTTATCAATGGACAGTCGTTATTTTATTATCATTTTCACCTATTATATATGTAGAAATTTTAAAATTATTCGGATTGACTTATAAAAAGTAATTATTTCGCGAGGAACAGGGGACGGTTCTCTGTTCCTCTTTGCCCTACCCCAAAATCCTTTATTTACAGGGCTTTCAGACCCCCTTCAGGAATTCCCTTTTAATGCACGTAGAGTGCCCTTAAATGTGCCCTAATTTTCGAAAAATCAGCAAAATTACTACCCCTGTTTTTAGGCTATTTTTACCTCCTCCAAATCC
>DPXH01000035.1 GCA_003527405.1 Candidatus Sediminicultor tertius
TCGGTTACTTTCATTTTATTTTGCTATCTCTTCTTTCAATTTTTTTATAAATTCTTTCACTTTCTGCATATATTGGTCCCTTGCCACTTCTCGTGAGGTCAGCGCAAGCAAAGCAATCGGGGTCTTTTGACAAATACCTTCCATATCGACAAATACTTTCTCAACATCTGAACCTAATCGGGTACAGAAAAAAGCTACTTCTTTAAAATTGTCTTTGTATAAAGAAAGATAGGTTCTAATAGGGGTAGAAATATTAGAAGACCAGACAGGGGTTCCGATAATAACCAGATCATATAAAGAAGGATTATTCTTTATCTCTTTAATTGCAGTTAATCTTCTCAAGTTAGCATCAGTCCCAGCACTTAAGAAACCGAGAATTCCCTTCCTGTTTTTCAAATCAAAAATCTCTTCCTTATCACACTTTAAGATATCTGAAATAGCTTCAGCTATTTTTTTAGTTCTCCCGCTTCTCGAATAAAATACTACCAATATTTTCATTGAAAACACCTTTCCCTAGTCCTTTATAATAAAAAATATCTAATTATTTTTACCCTGCTGCATCATATTTTGCATCATCTCCTTCATATTTGGACCTGATAATTCTACCTTATTTACATCGAACAGGTCATCAGGGAGTCCCTGATTTATTGCGAAAGATTTAAGAAGAATAGTCATCGTCTGTACTTCATCCATAAATCCTTCAGTCTTATAAGGTAATTCCCAATTATTTTTAATTTTTCTAAAATCAGAAAATATCATACGCATTGTTTCTCCGGAATCATTTTTACTCTCTGTTTTAATTAGAAACAGACTTTTCTTATCCACCCATATTTTACTATAATGAGGATCTCCCCCTGCCTCTATCTCAAGAACATAACATTCTCTGTTGTTAATCTTCTCTATTCCTATATACTTTGTCTTATCTGATATAGATTGCCACCAATTCATCCCCGTTTGATATTGCATCTGCTCCTCTGCTTCTTCACTGGTAAGTTTTTGCTTTCCCGCAAAAGATGAGATCATCCAGGTATCCTGGCCATCAAAAATAATTATAGTCTGCATGCTCCCCATTCCTTCAGGCATACCGGCAGATTCAGGAAATTGCATCACAATTTCCGATCTGGATTTTTCTCCTTTGGTAAACAATTTCATCTCTGAAGTCATTTCTCCCTGAGGCGTATATATCTTTGCGTCAAAGACCATAGCCATGTCTTTAAAATCTTGATTAAAGTTTTTATAATTACTCTCTGCTTTTCTAAGTATGTCTGATACACTCTGAGAAAAACCCTGGCCTACCCCTAAAAATAAGATTACACTTACCACTAATAAAATAACCGACCATTTAATTTTGTTCCTTTTCATTTTTAATTTTTTCTCCTTTTATCTATTTTATAATACCTATTTTACTAATCATACCACTAAAACTCAAATAATTCCGTTCCTTTTATTATATCCCCGCCAATAATGGCTGTAACTCCACCCCAAATTTACCAAAGGGAGACGATCTAATTTAGAACCCCAGTTTTTAATTATGGTTCGGGCTCGGATAAAATATTCATTAATCTGTTTTTGATTTAGTGTGCTTAAACTGTTTTCGATAGAAGAAATTATTTCATCCTCGTAATTAATTATCAAAGGTTGGATTTTAACTTGTGCAGAATTAAAATTTAGTAAAGCCTTTCGATGAAAACGCTCACTCTCCCACCAATAAGATTTCGAATTATAATTTTCACTCCCCTCGCTATACTCAGCAGGAACAGTGGTAGCAGGAGAAAAAATAGGAAAAAAGGGACTTATGCAAGGGTTGGAAGCCCCGGTAGTATAAAAGAATTGCCCGTCCTCGCCAATTTTTGCAATCAGAGAACAGACTGTTTGGGTTCGGTGAAATAGTTTGTCTGCTGCATGCAGGCACAAGGTGGCACCGGGATACCGGTTAGGAGTCCATCGGGGGTTATCCCCATGATCTCGTAAAATATTTATAAAATCTTTGGTAGTCAACCTCTTCTTTTTTTGTGAAAGTAAAATTCGGGAGCGCTTTTCCCGTTCAGTTCCTTTGGCAGCCCAAGTCATAAATTTAGCGGAATAACATTTTCGAAAATTAAAATCTTCTCTTTTTTTGCAGTAACCTTTTTTAATTGCATTCTCTATCAATCCTTCGGAGCAAGAATCATAATCCTTCTGTAAAGATATTATATTAGAAATACTCCAAACATCCTTAATTTTCTTCCAGGCCCACCAGGTTTTCACAGTTTCTAATACGTAGGCCTCTTTCTTATCGGCAATCAAAAAACTGTTCATATACTTCAATTTAAATCGATAACCACAATTGCCTCCCTGTCCATGCTTTTCTAATAATTCAATAATAACTTCCAAGGCCTGTCGGGCAGTTTGGCTTCTTTCGAGGGCTAAGCGAACTAAATCCATGCCGGTTAGACCTATCTTACCCGGCTTTTCTCTGGTAAATATTGCCTCATTACCGATAACCACCCCATATTCATTGGCTCCCATCTCTGCACCGAACATCCAGAATGGTTGACAGAGTAATACCCGGGCGGTTTCTGGAATCTGGGGGATAGTCAAATAAGAACATTGAACAGTTTCACTTGATTTATGCTTTTTGCGGGGGACTATAAGTATATTCTGAGCTTCATCAGGTTCTCGATCACTATTTTTGCCAAAAAAGGTAAAACCTTCTTCAGCAGCAGAACCCACAGCTACTATGGTATCACACATAATTACACTCCCTTTCTATTTAAAATGTTGAAGAGAGTAAATAAACTAGTCGAGTGTATCTCGTATTGCGTTTAGCCTATCGAGTTAAAAAAATAGGATCAAGTGTAGGGCACAATGGATCGTGCCCTTCTTTTGTAATTCATGGACAGGCGAGACGCCTGTCCTACGATTTTATATTAATCATTGAAGGCGTATGCAATACGCCCCTACTTTTTTCTCTTATTTTATGCTACGTACTATTACTATATACTTGATACTATCTTATTCTGGATTCTGGATTCTGGCTACTGGCTCCTGAATTCTATTCTATAAACTTGTCACTCATTACTTATCACTAATTATTAATTAACCAGGTAACTAGCTAATAAGATAAGAGATTAATTGCATTTAAATTTCTCTCTTATCTTTTCTTTCTTACATTTAGTAATATTTTTCAAATCCTGTTCCGGTAATTTTAATTCATTCTTTAAACTCTGAATTATTTTATTATTTTCTATTTCAGGATTTACTGCATAGATAATCCACTTGCCCTCCCGCCGATTAACCACAAGGCCTGCTTCTTTTAAAATCCTAACACTATGCGAAATTCTTGATTGTTCCATATTTAATATATTTACCAATTCACAGACACACAATTCACCTTGCAGTAGAAGCAGATAAATACGTAGGCGGGTTTCGTCGGATAAGGCTTTGAATATCTTTATAGCCGCTTCCATAGTTGTATTCTCCTTTATATATGATGATATTCAGATTATCATTTTAAACATATTTATTCTCTATGCCGTATTTTCTCTAAATTAAAATTTTTATTAATCTTAGTGGTACAATTTGCTATCTATTAATTACAATGGGGATGGCAACAGTTAAATAAAGAAATTCTTTTATTTCCCCTTCCTGTATTTTATCTACAACTTTATCTTTTAATAATATTAC
>DPXH01000170.1 GCA_003527405.1 Candidatus Sediminicultor tertius
TTGCAATATATAGTAATTTCTTTTATAATACCTAACATGCTTCTATTTTAAAGGAATCTATCTACCTTTTAGATGTTAAATTGAGTCAAATTTATTAAAAAATGCTTGAAAACACTATTTTTTCTTAAAAAAATTAAAATAATTTTTAAAAAAAGAAGGATTTTTAAAACGTTTGTCGTATATTATATAAGTAGTAGTCATGAAATGCTTATAAATACTTGTATTTTATCTATTTTTAGGGTATTTTCAAAAATGAAAGGAGGTGTAAATAGTGAACAAAGGAGAATTAATCGATAATGTAGCAAGTGAAATCGGTGTTACCAAAAAGGAAGGCAAAAAAGCTGTCGAATGTGTATTCGAAACCATTACTGATTGCTTAGCCAAGGGTGACGCAGTTAGATTAGTAGGATTCGGAACTTTTGGTATCAGAAAAAGAGCTGCTCGAAAGGCAAGAAATCCACGTACTGGTGAAGAGATCCAAGTAAAAGCCATGAATGTACCATTCTTTAAAGCAGGTAAGGAATTAAAAGAAAAGGTAAAATAAGAAAATATTTTAATTATATTAACAAGTTAAGTGTAAATAGGCCTATCCAGGTAATTTTTAAAAACCTGATAGGCCTATTCCTTTAATATATTAACTATTTCTTTTCTTCTATATGCACGCCCTGAATGTTTACATTTACCCCGGTAACTTTAAGTCCGGTTTTGGTTTCTAATTCCCCTTTTACCTTCTTTTGAATCTCTTTGGCTACATCAATTATTATAGAACCATACTCTAAGATAACCGAAATGGTAGTAGAAACTTCTTTATTTTCTCTAAGGTCAACATTAATCCCTTTTTCTAATTCTTTAGTTCCCAATAAAGTTCCAATCCCCCCTTTGGCACGAGTAGCTAATCCGGCTACTCCGGGTATGCCAATTACAGTCCGGCTAATTATGGTCGCTATTACTTCGGGTACGATATTAACTTCTCCTAAAATTTCTTTGGCTTTAACTTTTTCATCTTTCTTTTCTTCTATCTTTATTTCCTTGGCTATTTTTTCGGTTTTCTGGACAGACACGTCTTCCGTTTTTTCTTTTTTCTCCTTTTTTTTATCCATACTAATCTTAACTCTCCCCCTTTTACTCTAATTTTTTTAAATCCTTTTTTCCTATTAAATTCCCTTAGTTATAATACGCTTTCTAAGCTAATCCTGTATTTTAATATCTTCTAAATTCTCCCTATTACTTTTCACCTGAAGCGAGGTTAGTAATACAATTTTTTATCCGGGTATAACTAAAAATTTAATAGCAGTCCTTTCTTCTCCTTCAATTTCTACATCTACAAAAGCTGGTATACAGATTAAATTAACTCCACTGGTTGCAGTAAAACCTCGAGCAATAGCAATCGCCTTAACTGCCTGATTTACTGCCCCTGCTCCTATGGCTTGCAATTCTACTTTCCCTTCTTCTCTTATCACTCCTGATAAAGCACCAGCTACTGCCTTAGGATTCGACTTAGATGAGACTTTCAATAGTTCCATTCGTTTCTCCTCCTTATAATATTGAATGCTTTATAAAATATCCACATCTACTAATCTATGTATGCTATTTTGTTCATTTTTATTTCTTGCCCTTGTTCACATTCACATTTTACGGCCTGGGGATAAACTATTTTTTAAAATCACCTCCGATTATTATATTCGAAAATCTATAGTACATTTTATTTTAATTATAACACATTTAATTTATATTATTTTATATTTTCGCTATTGATTTTATTTGTTGATAGGCTTTAATTGTAATATCCGGTGATAAATAAGGTAAAAGCGCGTCATTATGAAAAAGGGGATCAACTTCTCCCTTTAAATTAAAATAAGCCCTGGCTTCGTTCCAGATCTTTGTACCCGGAATCGCAGAAAATTTAGCTAAACGCGGATGAGCACCACAATCTATCACAAAATAGATGGAATCAATAATTTCCTGAATATCCTGTCCGGGTATTCCTATTAAAAGATAGGCGCCAATCTGAGGTCGTTTAAATCCTGCTTCTAAAAGGCAATTCACCGCCTTTTTAAATTCAATATTAGTAATCTTCCCTCCTGTCTCTGACTGGACTCGGGGATCTACTGTCTCAAAACCCAATCTGATAGTCTCTACCCCTGCCTGGTACATCTTGCAAGCTATTTCTTTATTTATCATCCGGGCATGAATTCCGTTGGGAGTATGAAGCCTAATGCCCAGTTTTTTATTGAATAACTCCTCTAAAATAACCAGAAAATTGTCTTCCGAATTTATTAACAAGGCATCATCATAAAAAATAAAATCTTTTATTCCCCTTCTCTTGTTCCAATATTCTATCTCTTTAACAACTTCTTCGGGGTTTCTGAACTCCAGTTTGGGATTTATTTTAAAAGAAGCACAATAACTACAACGATAAGGACAGCCCCGAGAAGACAAGATAGAGATATAATCAAGATCTGAATAGAGGTCCCAAGCCGGATAAGGCAGGTTATCTAATCCTTTTTCGTATTTTGAATAATCATCTTTGTTCCCGTCGTACTGTTCTAATATTTTTATTAAATCTCTTATAGTATTTCCTTTTATTACATAATCAGCACCGGAGAATTTACAGGCATGCTCAAAACACAAAGTAGCATAGACCCCTCCTAAAATTATGGGAATATCGGGAAATATTTTTTTAATTATCTCTATTACCCTAAACGCCCCGGGATACCAATAGGTCATAATAGAGGTAACCAATACTGCCTGGGGTGAAGGCAGTTTTTTTAATTTATTCAGGAAAATTTCTTCGGTAATCCCATATCGGCTATATCGGCGAGGTATATTTTTTAAAATTGCGGGTTTTTTGACTTCTTCTTTGTAGAAAGGACCCCGGCCAAATTCATCTTTTTTTGGAAATTCTCTATCCTTTAACTTTAAAATCTCCCGATTATAACGGTCCATACAGTCTATGTAACTAATCTCATAACCCTGTTCTCTCAGGATGCTGGCAATATACAATAGCCCTAAAGGCTTAGACCAGAAATCATAAGCTGTAAAATCATAAATCCAGGGATTAACTAACAATAAATTATAATTTTTTTTCATCGATAGTTCAGTTTTTTTCTTTTAATTTCAATTTTTTGAAACAAAATCCATTCTATAGTAATAAAATTATTGCAATCTCTACAAAACTGCTAACAGTTTTAAGTCGTAGTTAATTAGCCAAATATCTTAAAAAGGCCCCACGATAAAAAAATTTCTTTCTGCCAAAAAAATATCATTGATATATACTCTTACTTTCCACTCTCCGGGCAGCTGAGAGGCGTAATTATCCTTAATCTTTATCCA
>DPXH01000046.1 GCA_003527405.1 Candidatus Sediminicultor tertius
ATGCCTTCTTATTTGGATGGCAACGCCTTTAAAAAAAGCTTATCCAGAGAAGGCTTTTCTGCGTTGAATTTAAATGTTACCACCCTTTTCGACCTGGCCAGGGATTACTGTAATGACTATATCTACAAAAATAAATTAAAAATTTTAGATAATTCTTTGGGCCAGATATTCCTACTTCAAATATTAAAGAAATTATCCCGGAAAAAATTACTGAATTATTTTCAACCTTCCGCCTTTTCTCCCGGAATCAGCCGCTCGATTTATCTGGCCATAAAAGAACTGAGAATAGCCGGATTCTCTTCCCGAAATTTTCCGCACTCAGCGATAGTCGATCCCCAAAAGAGCGAAGACCTGTTTAAGATAATGCAGGAGTATGAGAAAATATTAAAAGCACAAAATTATATTGATGAGGCAGATATCTATCTTCAGGCAATTAAATATAAGAATAAATGTAGGGAAAGGAATCAGCAGAAAAAAGAGATATTCATTGTCCCCTCCAATATCGAATTAAATTATCTGGAGGAAATCTTTTTCCTGGAGATTATATTACCGGAAACCAAGGTTATCCACTTACCCGCCCCGAAAAACCAAAATAAGCCCACCTCTTTTTATTTTTCTGAATCTTACAGAGAAGAAGAAAATTATCCGGGAATGCCGCTCGCCCTTGATTATCTATACGATATAGATAAGATGCCGTCAAAATCTGATCTGCCCGAAAAACTTAATATTGAGTTAATCCAGTCTCACGGGGAATTTAATGAAGTAAAAACGATTATCCGAAAAATAAAATCCCAAAAGATTCCTTTAGATGAAGTGAGTATTTTTTATACCGTTCAGGAACCCTATTCCCAATATCTCTATCAGCTGTCCAGACAATATTCCTTAAATATTACTTTTGGCAACGGGATAAGTATAAAAAATTCCTCTCCGGCGAAACTATTTTTTGCCCTGATTGATTGGATACGAGATAATTACAGTATAGCAAAATTATATTTTTTACTAACTGGGGGTAATTTTGAGTTTAAAAACTTCCAGTCGAATCCGGATGATACACCTACCCCCCAGCGAGTGGCTTCTTTGCTGCGCAATTCTCCGATTGGACGCAGGAGGAATCGATATATCAAGGGGTTAGATTTAAGCATAAAACAGTTAAAAAGAGAGATTGAGCAGGTATCCGAAGACAGGCAAGAGAGATATCGCAAAAAGTTAAAGGACCTTCTTTGGACAAAAGAATTTATCACCCAAATTTTCCACGAATTACCTCAAGAGAGGTTTGATTATACTACCTCCCCAAAGCAGATTGCCCGTGGACTTATAAATATTATTACTAATTACAGCAAAATAGATGAAGATACCAATTTAGACCAAGAAGCGGTAGAAAAGATAAAAGAAAGATTAACTATTTTAATAGAGAATGACTATCTCCTTCCCGATATGCCCCTAAACGAAGCCCTAACCCTGATAACTGATTTAATCAAAAACGAACGAGTTAATTGTTCGGATCCGAGAGGAGGTTGTTTGCATACTGCCAGTTACAAAAAGGGAATTTGGCTTAACCGCCCTTATAATTTTATCGTAGGGATGGATTCTGCTAAATTTCCCGATTCAGCACACGACGGCTCTATTTTATTGGATGCCGAGAAAAAAAATACCGGCCGCATTAATCCCAACAAAGAAAAAAGTAAAGAAAGCCAATACAAGATGCTTCAATTGCTTGCTTCTCTTAAAGGCAAATTTATTCTTTCCTATTCCCGTTTTGATACTCAAGGCAATCGAGAATTAGCCCCGTCGAGTTTAATGCTGCAGCTATATCGTTTAAAAACCGGAGACAGACAGAAAGATTATTCTGATTTTTACAACAGCTTTCAAGATACTTCCGGGTTCATTCCCGGCAAGCCCCGAGAAATCCTCGATTCCGCAGATTGGTTCTTGTATTCTGCAAAGCATAATTCTTTAGATATTACTCCCCTTTTTGAGCACCTTTACCCTGCTCTATCCGAAGGTTTTTATGCTGCCCGACAGAGAGAGAAAGAAGAGCTTAACCGCTTTAACGGAAAAGTAAAAGTAGATCCTGAACAGGTAGACCCTCGTCTTAACCGGGGGTTGGTGGTGTCAAGTTCCAGATTGGAATTGATTGCCTTTTGCCCCTATCTATACTTTTTAAAATATATCCTAAAAATAAAGCCACCTCAAGAGATGATTGAAGACCCGGGTGTATGGTTAGACCCTTCGGAAAAAGGAATCCTGTTTCATCAAATTTTCGAGGAATTCTATAAAAAGTTAAAAGGAATATCACCGGCCGGAACTTTTATTTCACCATCTTATACCAATCACTGGCCTATCTTAGAAGATATTGCTCTTTCCCAGCTAAAACAAAAAAGAAAGAGATTAGCCCCTCCTAATAATCTGGTTTACCAGCATGAAAGCAAAGAAATATTGGATTCCTGCCGCTTCTTTCTACATTGCGAAGAGGAAAAATATAAAGGGCAAATACCAACTTATCTGGAACTTGCTTTTGGCACCCGCGATAATCAGAACGAGGAATTAGGTAAAAAAATAAAAGCAGTAGAGCTATCCCTGCCCAGCGGCAAGTCGATCAGTTTTCAAGGGAAGATTGACCGTATAGATAAATTAGATGGAGATACTTATCGTATCATTGATTACAAAACCGGAACTCCCTATGGGTTTAGTCAAAGCAAATATTTTCAGAATGGAAAGCAGATTCAGCACGCCCTCTATGCCTTATCTCTTAAAAAAATATTAGTTAAAGCCGGAATATCTGACTTTCCTAAGATCACAGAAGCGGGTTATTATTTCCCTACTTTAAATGGACAGGGAAGGCAATATTTCTACGGAGAAGAAAGAAGAAATCAGGTGCTGGAAATAATCGATTTATTGCTTGATATTGTTGCTCAAGGGAATTTTGCTATGATCCAAAAAGCGGATGATTTTATGTGTTCCGATTATCGGGATATCCTGGAACAAAATCAAGTGATGGAAGTAAGCGGAAAAAATGTTATAAAATATGATGAAGAATCTGCCCTTGATAATCTGAGGAGGCTGCAAGAAGAATATGAGTAATCATTTCCCAAAAGAATTAATTGACCGGAAGGCTCGAGAAGAAATTGTTAAAGAAATCGACCGTAACATTTTAGTCGAAGCAAGCGCCGGATCAGGGAAGACTTCCAGCCTGATTCACCGCATGGCTGCTCTGATTAAATCGGGAAAATTTAAAGTCGATGAAATTGCCGCCATTACCTTTACCAGGAAAGCGGCTATTGAGCTAAAGGAACGATTCCAACAAAAAATTGAAGACAGTTTTAGGGAAACCGAAGATGAAAAAGAAAGGGTTTATCTAAGGGAGGCCCTTTATAATCTGGAACAGTGTTATCTGGGGACTATTCATTCTTTTTGCGCCCGTCTGTTAAGGGAAAGGCCGATTGAAGCCGGGCTCGATCCGGAATTTGCCGAACTTGATGACCTTGATGATACTTTATTGAAAGAAGAAGCCTGGGAAAGATACCTGCTTAATCTTAAAATAGAAGAATCCCCTTCCCTGATACATCTGGAAGAATTAGGCATAAAACCTTCCGAACTTGCGGATTGTTATAAAACGATTTGCACTTATCCGGAGGTCAAGCCTGCCTTTTCGGTATCACCAAAACCAAATTTAAAAGAAGCCGTCACAGAGATTATTTCTTTTAGCGAGGAAGCCAGCCAATACATTCCGGATGAAGAACCGAAAATGGGCTATGATAATTTACAGGAAGCAGTCCTAAGCGTAAAGAGGATGAAGGGTTTTTATGATTATATCAAAGAAGATTACAATAAGATAAAATTATTGGAAAATTTTTCCAAAGCAGAAAAGGTTACTTTAAACCGATGGACTTCCAAAGAAAAGGCAAAAGAGTACAGAGATTTTCTTGTTTTAGAACTTCAGGAAAAAATTATTAATCCGATCCTCCAGCAATGGCGGGAATACTGTTATGCCGATACCATCAAATTTGTTCTGCCGGCGGTAGAATATTATCACGAATTACGTCGGAGGGTTTCGATGCTTAATTTTCAGGATTTACTCTTAAAGACCTCTTGCCTGTTAAGGGATTACCCCGAGGTGCGCCAATATTTTCAGCAAAAATATAGATGCCTGCTGGTAGATGAATTTCAGGATACCGACCCTATTCAGGCAGAAATAATCTTTTATCTTACCGGCCAGGATGTTTATGAAAAGAACTGGCAGAAATTAATACCGCGCCCCGGTTCCTTATTTGTGGTAGGAGACCCCCAGCAGTCCATCTACCGCTTTCGCCGGGCTGATATTGCCATCTATAATCTGGTAAAGGGGTTGACGGAAAAGAGCGGAGGAGAGGTTTTAAAATTACAGACCAATTTCCGCTCACTACATTCTATCGGTTCTTACCTCAATCCCATATTTGAAGAGCTGTTTTTAGAAGGCCAGGGAAAATTCCAAGCCCTATATTCCCCGATGCAGACCGTTTGGGAAGATAATCCGCAATATCTTTCCGGAGTAAAGCAGCTAGTAATTTCCAAGGAGAGCAATAAAAATAATACTATTCGGCAGGATGCCCAATCTATTGCCCGAATCATTCGCGATATGGTCGATAAGGGTTTTGAATTAGTGCGGACAGAAGAAGAAATAAAGGCGGGGATCTCGCCTAAAGTAACCTATAAGGATTTTATGATTCTTTTGCGCTACAGAAGCCGGATGGATATCTATGCCCGCACTCTGGCAGAATACGGAATACCTTTTACGGTTTCGGGTTACGCCTCTTTAAATGAATCTCAGCAGATAAAAGAGCTGTTAAAACTGTTTCGCTTGATGAGAGATATAGAAAATCAGGTGCTTGTTGTCGCTGTCTTACGGGGGATATTCTTTGGATTTTCCGATGATGATTTATATCAATTTAAAGGAGCAGGCGGGGAATTTGATTTTTATGAAAAAATACCGGAAAAATTAAACCTCAAACTAAGGGAGAATTTTGATAGAGCTTTTTGCCGGTTAAGAGATTTCCATCTGTGGACTCAAAAACTGCCGCCGGTTACGGCTATGGAAAAGATCATTATTGATTCAGGATTATTGTCCCATTCCTCTTTAGAGGGCTATAATCTAAATAAATGTGGGGAACTTTATTTTATTCTGGAGAGATTAAGAAAAGCGGAGGCGGGAGAAGTTACAGGGTTTGCTTCAATGGTAGACCAATTGGAAAAGATGCTGGAGGCTGGGGTCGAGGAGGAGCTGGATATCCTGACCGAAGAAAATACGGTTCGGATTATGAATTTACATAAAGCTAAAGGACTGGAATCTCCGGTGGTATTTTTAGCCATTCCTTATAATACCACTACCCATGAACCAACTTATTATATCGAAAGAACGGGGCAGGAACCGCACGGTCATTTTTTGGTGTGTCGTTCTAATGCTTACCATAAAGGAAGAGGGAAGCGGCTGGCTCAGCCCAAAAATTGGGAGGATTATTGCCAACTTGAGGCATCATATAATGAAGCAGAAGATATCCGCCTGCTCTATGTAGCGGCTACCCGAGCTAAGAATCTCCTGGTTATCAGCAGTTTGGATCATAAGAGTAATAAGAGTAATCCCTGGCTGCCTTTATTGGAAAATATTACAGAAGAAATGAATATTGCTATTCCGGAAACAGGATTACCCGAAGGAGAAGCCAAGGAAAGGGAAAGGCAAAAAGAAAAAGAAG
>DPXH01000187.1:0-1058 GCA_003527405.1 Candidatus Sediminicultor tertius
CTAATTTCAGCTGATTTAGAAGAGATTTTATCTTTAGCTGACCGTATTGCTGTTATATACGAAGGCGAAATAGTAGATGTTTTAGATCCGAAAAAAACAGACGAAAAAGAATTAGGCCTATTAATGACCGGCTCAACTACTAATAATAAAAAACTATCAAAGGCCAAGTAGTTTATGGAGGAAAATAAATTTGAAAAGTATTAAAAAATTTGACTATTATATTCTTTTGGAAACAATAACTCCTTTAATTGCGGTAATAATCGCTCTATTGGTTGGCGCAATTGTTATTATGCTAATCGGTGAAAACCCTGTTTTTGTTTACAAAACATTATTTGGCTATGCTATCGGCAACAGAGATGGCTGGGGTAATGTATTATTCAGGGCAACTCCTTTAATATTTACCGGACTGACAGTTGCCTTTGCTTTCCGCTGCGGCTTATTCAATATAGGCGGAGAAGGGCAAATGTATATAGGTACTTTTCTCGCTACCTGGGTGGGATTTACCTTTACTAATTTGCCCGCTCTCATACTTATTCCGTTATGCATATTAACTGCAGCTGCGGGTGGTGCTTTATGGGCAGCTGTTCCCGGAATATTAAAAGCAAAAATGGGGGTACATGAGGTTATTGTTACTATTATGATGAACTGGATAGCATCCTCTCTAACCTTCTTTCTTGTTTTAAAATTTAAAGCACAGCCAACCGAAGCAATGGCAGCAGCTGGGGTAAAACAGATGATTCCCCATACTAAAGAAATTGCAGAAGCAGCTCGTCTTCCCCGACTTTATTCTATTCTTCAATCCCTCAATATAGATTTTCCTGCTTATAATCAGGTAAATGTTTCCTTTTTTATCGCCATAGGAGTGGCCATATTAGTTTATTATATTTTATGGAAAACAAATTTAGGTTATGAAATTAGAGCAGTTGGTTATAATCCTTTGGCTGCTGAATATGGCGGAATAAGTGTGGCAAAAAACATTGTATTGGCCATGATGATAAGCGGTGCTATTGCCGGTTTAGTAGGAACCAATGAGGTGATGGGTTTTAAATATCGTTGGA
>DPXH01000187.1:1437-2930 GCA_003527405.1 Candidatus Sediminicultor tertius
AATCACCCCCTGGGAGTGGTTTTGGCTGCTATTTTATTTGGTATTTTAAATTATGGAGGAGCTTTAGTTAATATATACACTGCAGGAAGAATACCTCGGGAACTTATTATGGTACTACAAGCTGTTATAGTAATATTTGTGGTAATCAGTGATGAAGTAGTGAAGAGATTAATTCGCCAAAGGAGGAAAGTGGTATAATGTTTGGTGATATTTTTAACGCCCAGTTTGTCGCTTCATCTATCAGGGTAGCTATACCCTTGGCTTTAGCTGGTTTGGGAGGAGTATATTCTGAAAGGTCAGGAGTAGTTAACATTGGGTTAGAGGGTATGATATTAACCGGTGCTTTTACGGCAATCGCAGTGACTAACTTTTCCGGGAATCCCTGGGTGGGAGTTTTAGCAGCAATCTTAGTCGGAATTTTATTAGGACTAATACATGCTGTTACCTGTATTACCTTTAAAGCAAATCAGATAGTAAGTGGTGTAGCTATAAATTTATTCGCCAGTGGAATAACCATATTTTTATGCTGGCTTTTGTTTGGTGAAACCCAAATTATGGTTAAAAGTAGTTTGCCAATTTGGGGTATACCTCTACCAAACATAGGAGAGGGTTCGGTATTTGTGAGAAACATTATAGTTATGTTCGCCCATCATTCCCCCTTAGTATATCTAACTATAATTATTTTTATATTATCACATATAATATTATATAAAACACCTTTTGGGTTAAGATTAAGGTCAGTTGGTGAATACCCCCAGGCTGCTGACACTATGGGAGTAAATATTGTTAAAATGAGATATATAGCAGTTATGACCTCAGGAGCTCTTGCCGGATTAGCTGGTTCTTTTTTATCTTTGGAACAAGCTCATTTTTTCGTCAAGGAAATGAGTGGAGGTAGGGGTTTTATTGCCTTAGCGGCTATGATTTTTGGAAAATGGACTCCTCTTGGGACTGCGGGAGCAGCTCTTCTTTTTGGAGTTGGAGAAGCCTTGGCTATGAGATTGCAAGGCGTTCTGGCTATCCCGGTCCAATTTATCCACATGGTTCCTTACTTACTGGCAATTTTCGTATTAGTAAGTGCCATCGGAAGAGCCACCCCTCCGGCAGCAGATGGAATTCCTTACGAAAAAGAAATAGGATAAAAAGTAAAAAATATTTTGAATAATTCGACCAATAAATGTTTTAGGTATATAATATAAAAAATAATATAATTTCCAAAAAGGAGAAAATTTTAATCAAATGAAAGACATTGGAAATTTCTTAAAAGAGAAAAGGGAAGCAAAGGGAATTTCCTTAATTGAAGTAGAAAAAGATTTAAAAATACGCAAGAAATATTTGCAAGCTCTTGAAGATGGCAATGTAGATGCAATTCCCGGTAAAACTTATATTATCGGATATTTGAGAAATTATAGTAAATATCTGGGTATAAATGAAGAAAATATTAATCAGATAATTAAAACTTATCATGATTTAGAGAAAAAGACGGGTGATTT
>DPXH01000036.1:0-1397 GCA_003527405.1 Candidatus Sediminicultor tertius
CTATCGCCTTATCGATACTCTTAATTTTTCGCATCGACAAATTCATGCAGGAGATAGTAATTGCCCAAAAAGATGGGTATCGTCAAATATTAGAAAATACTAAAGAGATACACAATACTATCACCACTCTTAATCAACAAAACCGGGAATACTATTCCCTGCGCTTCTCAGAAGTACAGAAAGAACTCTCCTGTATGAAAGTGGAGTTGGGCTCACCCCGTTAAAGCAAAAAAGGGGACTCGACCTGATCGGGGAATGGGAATCTATTAATATATTATTTAAAGTTCCAATTTTAATGGGATTATGATCAGGTATAGTAATCTTATGTTCTTTATCTTTATATTTAGATATAAGTCTCTTATGACTTGCCGATTCTCTAATAATTTTATAACCGTACTTCTCCAATAATTTTGTTAATTTTCTACCAGAAATACCTCTTGGAATTTTAGGCACAAGCGAATTTCTCCTCCTTAATTATATGCAAATGGACAAAAAGTGGCCTTTCTTTTTTATCAAAATGACATTTTAAGGCATCTTTAATATTTTCTTTGAGTTCTTCTAATGTATCTCCTTCTGTAAAAATAGAATATCCAAGAGTTTGCGCAGTATATCCTTTTTCTGGATCTTCTTCGCCGACAAACATTATTTCTTTAAGCTTCATTTTTAAACCTCCTCTGCCATTGAGAATCCCGGTACAAAATTTGTTAAAACGCTTTTATATTATTTATATCATAAATTCAAAGTAAAATTTATTTTCTTTTCTACCATCTTTACCTTTTATTTACTACCCCACTAAATTTTACACTAACATTCTTTAGGACGGATTCTATGTTGATTATTTTAATATTTTTTTGGATATTTTTATATTTATTTATTTCTTTGTTTAATTTTTCCGGGTTGTTGGTAGAAAGTATGATTATTTTTTTGCTGGAGAGATTATTATAGTTAGAGTATTGAGATAGAAAATTTTCTATTGAGGTGGTCTGCTGGCCTAAGAATTTTTCTTTGGATGGGTTATCGCTTATAATAGCATTTAGTTTTAAGGGGGTACTTATTCCGGCATAGTAAGTGATTTCAGCCAGCTGACCGGTTCCATAAATATTTACCTTTCTTTCCCCTTGTTGGTAGAGTTTCATTAAGTAAGCAGTGAGTAAATCCTTAGTGTAATGATAATAGTGGAGGGTCTCCTGGAAACGGCTATACATTAGACGGCTGACATTAGCCATACCTTTAGGGGTGATAACGTATAAGAGCTTCCTTCCGGTATCTTTTTTTGCTTTGAGCCAGCCACGGAGAATTAAATTCTTTAAGATAGAATTAGTTAAACCTAAGGAGATGTTGAGTTTACGGGCTAAAGAGCGCTGGGATTGGGACGGATTATCTTTTAGTTCTAAGAG
>DPXH01000036.1:1763-3672 GCA_003527405.1 Candidatus Sediminicultor tertius
ATGTTCAGGATGTGAACTTGAGGATATTATAGTATATGTGGGGAAGGAATGTCAAGGGGAGGAATAGTATTTAGTCGTTAGTATTTAGTAAGGAAAATACAGGAAATGCAAAAACAGTCTGCTGGTCTGCCGGTCAATATGCAAGATGAGATTGGTTTGGTCGTTTCGCTCCCCAATAATAGAAAAAGATGGATTCCCATTTCCATGGGAATGACATATTGGTTTATTTTAACATTTCACTTAATAACAATACTTTTATTTCTGTTATTTTTTCCAAAGTGGCATCATTAGTAATAAATATATCAGCTTTTGCCTCTAAGGAAGTAGCTATCTGAATAGCATCGGGGGTATTAATATTATAGTTGGCTCTTAAACCGGAGGCAATATCGGCAATGTTTTCGTTTAGCGTTTTCACCTGTAAATTGGGAAAGGTTTCAAACAATAATTTATATCTTTCGGTAAGGAGTGAATTATTTTCTTTTTTAGGTTTAACCAGAATTTCCAGTAAAGTTAGGATAGAAGTAATGCCTTTAAAATTTCCTTTTTCTAAACTTTCAAAAATAGAAAATGTCAAGGGAGAATATGCCTGATTCTCTTCAAAGTGATAGATAAAAATCATGGTATCAAAACCCACAATCTTTCCCTTTAGCTTTTCCATGTTTGTCTTTCCTTTTTGACATATTCGGTTGCATCTATATCTTGCCAAATTTCTTTTCCTAAACCCAAGGCATATTTAGCATAGCTTTTTGGTTGGGGGTAGATAATTATTTTTTCATCATTAGCTTTTATAATCAGTTTGTCTCCGGTTTTAAGATTTAATTTCTCCCTTGCCTCCCGAGGAATAACAATTTGATATTTGCTGCTGACCGTTATCATCGTCTTCATTTTCATACCTTCTTTTATATTTTGCTTTTTAACTATTTGTTTTAATTATAATAAAAAGTAAAACGTTTGTCAATATTTCCAATTATTAAATATATCACTTACATATTTATAATAATTCCAGTATCTTATTTGTATATCCTGTGGCTTCTCTTAGTTCTAATCATTTCAAATCCAGCCTTAAATAATAGAGAATATCAATTACAATAATTTTTCCAATTCTTCCTTATTAATACCTGCTTGTTTTAAAATTTCCATTAAGGTACCTTTAGGTAAATCTTTCCTGTGGCAAGGGATAACAACTCTCCTTCTACTTTTATAATGATAATAGATATGATGACTGCCTTTGGCTCTATCAAATGCGAATCCTTTTTTTTCCAGTATCTTTATAACTTTTTGAGATGTTATAGAAGGAAGTTTATGCATTAGTTCCTACCGTTAATGTATATTCTAAAACACCTTCATCAGTGGGTATTTCTTCGTTATGTGCTTTTAAACTTTCTAAGTATAATTCAATAGCATCCTTCGCCATTTCCGTTGCTTCTTCTATTGATTCACCATAGGTAACACACCCAGGAAGAGAAGGAACAGTTACCGTATAACCACCTTCAGGTTCTTTTCTAAGTAAAATTCTATAGCTTATCACTCGTTGAGTAGACATTTTTTAAACCTCCAAATTCTTCATACTTCCTATTTTTAGCCCCCGCAGGCTCCTGTGTAGGCTTCTCTTATGCCCTGATTATAATTAAAGTTAGGACAATTGTCAAAAATACAAATACAGTAATAAGCAAGCATAGACAGGCGAGAGGTCTGTCCTACGGTTGGGCTTGTGATTGCTTCGGTCGCTAAAGCCCCCTCGCAATGACAGAGGAAGATAGATTCCCGCGTGCGCGGGAAGGACATAAGGAGGGGGGATAACATAAGGAAAGGCGGGAAGGACATAAAGAAGGGGGGAATGCTGCTGCTGCTTTTTTTAAATTTAAGAGAAGAAAGAAGGGGGAGAAATGAGTGAGGAAAGAAAAAATGC
>DPXH01000059.1 GCA_003527405.1 Candidatus Sediminicultor tertius
TTCGATAAACTTCCTATGTGTATGGCTAAGACTCATCTTTCTTTATCTCATGAGCCAACAGTTAAGGGAAGACCTCGTAATTTCCGTATACCCGTCCGGGATGTCCGAGCATCTGTTGGAGCAGGTTTCCTCTACCCTCTTTTGGGTACGATGATGACTATGCCGGGATTACCTTCAGTACCGGCATCTACTAAAGTAGATATTGATGAGGAAGGAAATACAGTGGGACTGTTTTAACAGTTATCTCAAGGAGGTGGTATTTAAATAGTTAATTGTTAAAACTAAAAATTTAAAGCGAAAAACGAAAAACCATAATTTAAAATTTAAAACTTTTTTCTTAGTTTTTAGCTTTGAGTTATAGTTTTGCACTTTGCACTTTTAGCTTTACGCTTTATAATCTATTGAAAATTTAATATTCTAACAAGTTTAATCTAACTAAATAATAAAGTAAAAGGAGAAAGGTAAAAAATGAGTAATAAAGTTATAGAAAATTTATATTATACCAAAAGTGACGAATGGGTAAAGGTAGAAGATAGTATGGGAACAATAGGAATTACTGATTATGCTCAGGATCAGTTAGGAGATATTGTTTACCTGGAAAAAACAGAGAAAGGGAAAAAATTGAAACAATATGAAACCCTTACTACTATTGAATCGGTAAAAGCCGTATCTGATGTAAAAACTCCGATAACCGGTGAAATAGCCGAGACAAACGTAAAAGTTATTGAAGATGCATCTATTATCAATAAAGACCCTTACGGAGAAGGATGGATCGCTAAAATAAAGATAGAAAATATGGACGAATTAAAGAATCTGATGAATGCCCAAGAATATTCTGAATACAGAAAAGAATAGAGGTGTAATAAACATGAGATACATTCCTACTACTGAAGAACAGAAAATGGAAATGCTAAAAATAATTGGGGTTTCTTCTTTTGAAACCTTAATTGAAAATGTCCCTCAAAACCTCCGCTTAAAAGATAAATTAAATATTCCGAAGGCGATGTCAGAAAGCGAATTAGAAGATAATATTTTTCATATTGCCAAGAAGAATGCTGATTTCTACTCTATGAAACCTTTGTTAGGTGCTGGTTCCTACCGTCACTTTATCCCGGAAGCAGTAAAATTTCTTCTGCAAAGAGAAGAATTCTGGACTTGCTACACCCCTTATCAACCTGAATTGAGTCAAGGCACCTTACAAACCATATTTGAATACCAGAGCTACATCTCCCGGCTTACCAAAATGGAAGTGATAATTCCTTCTATCTATGACGGGGCCTCAGCAACTGCTGAAGCAGCTTTAATGTCTCTAAGATTAACCCATAAAAATAAAATTATTGTATCAAATTTACTTCATCCTCATTATCGGAAAACAGTTAAAACTTATTTAGCTCCTCATGAAACAGAAATTATTGATTTACCTTATAAAAACGGTTTAGTTGGCATAGAGAAATTAATGTCTCTGCTTGACGAAAATGTAGCTTCCGTAATTATTCAAAATCCAAATTTCTTTGGTGGTATAGAAAATATGGCAGAAATTTCCGAAATAGTGCATTCTAAAGGTGCCCTGTTAATCAATGTTATTGTGGAAAGCATGTCTTTAGGAATTTTAAAATCACCCGGAGAGATAGGTGCTGATATTGTGGCTGGTAATGCCCAATCATTTGGGATGGATTTAAATTATGGTGGTCCTTATAATGCTTATTTAGGAACCAAGAAACAGTATATCAGACAGATTCCCGGAAGAATTGTAGGAGAAACGGTCGATGTGGACGGAAAAAGGGTTTTTGTAATGACTTTACGAGCCCGGGAACAGGATATAAGAAGGGAAAAAGCAACTTCTAATATCTGCACTAACCACAACCTAAATGTTCTCGCTTCCGATATTTTCCTTTCTTCAGTAGGCACTGAAGGTCTTTATCAGATCTCTCTTCTTAATACTAAGTCTGCTCATTATTTAGAAAATTTATTATTACAAACCGGGAAATTTGAAAAAGTGTTTAATTACCCCTTCTATAATGAATTTTTACTAAAGAGTAAAGAAGATATATCCGCTGTAAATAAAAAATTATTAGAAGCTAATTTTATTCCCCCTCTTAGGATTTGTGAATTTTATCAGGCGGATAATCTAAAGAATGTTTTACTCTTTGCAGTAACTGAAACACTAAGTAGGGATGATTTAAATAAAGCCGCTAAGATTCTTTCGGAATAAGGAGGAGGATGAGATATGAAATTAATTTTCGAAAAGAGTGTAAAAGGTAGGGACGGTTATTCCCTACCTCAAGATTTATTTGACGATATTAAAATTGAAGAATGTTTACCCGAATATGCCGTTAGCAAAGATAAAAAATTGCTCAGTGAAGTCTCTGAAGTGGATGTTGTTCGGCACTTCACCAAACTATCTAAATTAAATTACGGTCTTGATGACGGATTCTACCCCTTAGGTTCATGCACTATGAAGTATAATCCCAAAATTAATGAGAAATTGGCTTCCTTAAGTAATTTTATTTATGCTCATCCCCTGGCTCCCGAAGAAACAGTACAGGGTTGTTTGAAAATTATCTATGATTTAAATAAGTTACTATGTGAAATAACCGGTATGGACGAATATACTATGGCTCCCGCTGCGGGAGCACACGGTGAGCTAACCGGCATTTTGATTATGAGAAAATATTTTGTAGACCGTGGAGACATCAGACATAAAATACTAATTCCCGATTCCGCTCATGGGACAAATCCTGCTTCAGCTGCTATGGGCGGGTTTCAAGTAGTGGAAGTAAAATCAAATGAAAAAGGAACAGTTAAC
>DPXH01000103.1:0-11286 GCA_003527405.1 Candidatus Sediminicultor tertius
TTAATCTATTATTTCCCAATACAAAAACGAGAAAATATATCGTTAATTATTTCTTCACTTATAGAATCCCCGGTTATTTCGCCCAAGGAATCCAGGGCATCTTTTAAATCGACAGTTAAAAAATCATAAGTTATTTTCTTCTTTAAACCTAATAATACCTGTTCTAACGCCTGTTTTGCTCTATTTAGTTGATTTGCCTGCCTTACGTTATTTATAACCACTCCGTTTTCCGGTATTACCAACCCCTCTGTAGCCGCCCTGGCCAGCTTTTCTTCCAATTCTTCTATGCCACTCTTTTCTTTCAAAGACATCTTTATACTATCTTTAATATCTAAAAGACTAAATAACTTCTCTCTATTAATCTTTTCGCCTAAATCTATCTTGTTTTCGATCACTATAACCTTTTTGTTTTCGTTTTTTCCTTTATTTATTTCTCTAATTACTTCTTTATCTTCCGAAGACAGTGGAACGCTTGCATCGAACATGACCAAAATCAGCCTGGCTTCTTTTAAGTGTTTCATCATCTTTTTAATGCTTATCTTTTCTATAACATTTTCCGGGTCTTTAAGCCCGGCTGTATCTATAATTTTAAAAGCTATCCCTTTGATATTTACTAACTCTTCAATAGTATCTCTGGTTGTTCCCGGCAGGTGGGTAACAATAGCCCGATTTTCCCTCAATAAAGTATTGAAAAGGCTGGATTTCCCTACATTAGCTTTACCGACTATCAGAGCGTTTATCCCTTCTTTGAGTATTTTCCCGTAATCCAGAGTCTCTATAAGAGAATTAACTTCTTTTAAAATATAACTTATATTTTCTTCTACCTTTTCCGGGGATATTTCCATAATGTCCTGGTCGGGAAAATCCATGGGGGCTTCAATCTCTGCGGAAATCCTTATCAACCTGCTCCTTAAATCTGTAATCTTCCTCTTCAGGTTCCCACCCAATTGGGCCAAGGAAGAACTTAAACTCCTCTCGGTTTTGGCCTGGATGAGGTCAATTACTGCTTCCGCCTGGCTTAGGTCAATCCTGCCGTTTAAAAAGGCTCTTTTGGTAAATTCTCCCGGTTCAGCCATCCTTGCTCCGCAATTAATCACCGCCTCCAGTACTTTCCTGAGAGAGAGTATACCCCCGTGACAATTAAATTCTACAGTGTCTTCCCGGGTATAAGTTTGGGGTTTTTTCATTAAGACCAAAATAACCTCATCGATTTTCTCCCCGCTTTCGGGATTTATTACAAATCCGTAATGAACGGTATGGCTGAGGAAATTTCTAATCTTTATTTTATTTAATTTTTTATCTCTAAATACTTCTTGGGCTATTTCTAAGGCTTTTGGGCCGCTTATTCTGACAATGCCGATTCCGCTCTCCCCGATCGGGGTAGAAATAGCAGCAATGGTATCATTTTCCCAAAATTTCATAAGTGTTCTCCTTAATTTTCTTGTCGTGTATTGCGTATTGCGTTAAGAAAATTAGAATTCGCAAAGGGAAAACATCTGTTTATTATTTTAAATGTTAATTAGTTACGAGAATACACGGTACGTTCTGCCTCTATATTAGGCAGGCGGGACGCCTGTCCTACAGTGTTGTGTGGATTATTGAGGGCGTATGCAATACACCCCTACTTTTTCTCCGCTAATAATTTTCTGTTTTTTTTGTTCTTCACGCGATACGCGATACGCAATACGCAATACGGAAATAAAAAGCATAAAAAGATTAATATTCATCCTGGGGATAATATCTAACTTCTTATGCTTGTTAATAGTTCTTTATTATTCTTCTGTATTGTTTTCTTCTTCTTTTGGGGCTATAATAACTCTTCTAAAAGGTTCTGTTCCTTCACTATAAGTGCTCAACAGGGGTTCTTCCTGTAAAACAAGGTGAACAATTCTTCTTTCCACTGCATTCATATAACAAAGAGCGATCTTCTTTCCTGTTTTTTTCACTATTTCCGCTTTTTCATGAGCGTATTTGGAAACAACATCTTCCCTTCTTTCTTTATATCCTTCTATATCAACT
Organism: Candidatus Sediminicultor tertius; assembly: GCA_003527405.1. GTDB lineage: Bacteria > Atribacterota > Phoenicimicrobiia > Phoenicimicrobiales > Phoenicimicrobiaceae > Sediminicultor > Sediminicultor tertius. Next base: position 2,020 of record DPXH01000103.1, read on the forward strand.
ACTATTTTTCTTCTTTTAGATTCTTCGATTTCTTTGTTGGCTATGATGTTAACGATATACTGAAGGGCATCAAGGGTATGTCCATGTCTTCCAATCAATACTCCGGGATTAGAGGTTTTTATTCCTAAAACAATTCTGTCAACCTCTTCATCGTTAATTACCTGTATTTCTCCGTCTTCTATAATAAAATTTATTATTTTCTCCAGAGTTTTTTGAGCTTTTTCTTGAAGACTTATTTCAAAGTCATTAATGTTCCCCAAATCTATCTCCTTTTTTACCTATAAACTGTAGATTTAATATTCTGGTTTAATATAGCCGAATAAAATATTTATCCTTAATTTAACTGTATCCTTTGAATAGTCGTTAGCATTCAATGTAAGTTTTCGGTTGTCGGTTATTATTATACAAGGGAAAACTAAAAGCTAAAACCATAATTCAAAATTTTTTATATGATGTTGATGTAGGGGTCTGATAAATCCGACCCGAAACGGGTTCGATGAATCGAACCCCTACCTTAATTCAGAGACAGGGAAGTCTGTCATTTGGGCACGATGCATCGTGCCCGCACGCAGAGAACAACCAAACTATCTTCTTTTACTTTTTTTGTATTTTTTAGTCTTGCTCCTGGAAGAGCTTCCTCCGTCTGCTCCCTCATAACCCGGGATCCAGGGTTCTTCTTTGGGTTTGGGGGCCACCGATTTTTCCGGCTTTTTGTCAGTTGTTTTCTCTTCTATAGCCGAAACAACTTCTTTCGGTATTTCATCTATTGCCGGCATTTTCTTATTAATCAGATACTGCTGCCCGATCCCCAAAAGGGTAGAGGTAAACCAGTACAGAGTCAAACCGGATGGTAGGGTAAAGCTCATGAAACCGATCATTAAGGGCATCATAATAGTCATCATCTTCTGGGTCTGTTCGGAAGACCCTCCGCCCTTACCCGTACCGCCGGAGGAGGAGGTCATCTTTTGTTGAATATACATTGAGCCTCCTATTAAAAAAGGCATTATTCCAAGATATTGTATCCCAAAAATTCCACTGCCCGGCAATTGGATTAACTGGTCAGGCAAAGACAAATCTTTTAACCATAAAAAGCCCGGGTTTCCGTTATACACCGCATATATTTTAGTGTTAAATTCTCTTAAAACCTGGAAAAGCAGAATCAATATAGGCATTTGAATTAACAGGGGCAAACATCCGCTCATAGGGTTGACTTTGTGTTCCTTGTACAAAGCCATCAACTCTTTATTTAATCTTTCCTTGTCGTTCTTATATTTATCCTGTACCGCCTTCATCAGGGGTTGAATCTTCTGCATCTCCCTCATAGAAACCATCTGTTTTTGCATTAAGGGATATAAGATTACCCTGATAAGGACGGTCATTAAAATAATAGCAATACCGTAGTTGTGGGTAAAGCTATAAAAAAATACTATTATATCGGCGAAAGTATCGCCAAAAAAACTCCATAGACTTCCCAAATATTTTTCTCCTTTATTTTTTTTGTTTTTGTTTTTCCTTTTATTGTATTTATTTTATTTATATTATCGTACTGTATTCTGTTTTTATTTTTGTTGCTTGTGCGCACAAACCCCCGCAGAATCGGGAAGGGGATCATAACCGCCCGGGTTGAAGGGGTGGCAGCGCAATATCCTCCCCGCTGAAAGCCGTAACCCTTTTAAAAGGCCGTATTTTTCCAGGGCCTGTGCAGCATATTCGGAACAGGTGGGATAAAACCTACAGGTGGCAGGTTTTAAAGGGGATATATATTTTTGATAAAATCCTATTAGCAAAATAATTATTTTATTCATAAAATCTCTAATGAAATTCTAATACTTTTTCTTTTCTTTAAGAAAGCGCATAGATTTTCTTTAAATTAGTCTAAATCTCCTATTTACTGCCTCTTTTTTATAAAAACAATTTCCCTTTATAAAAAAGGCTTTCTAAGTCATAACGTATCTCAAAATAGTTTGCTTTCCTAATATTATTTTTGGCCAATACAATTATATCATATCCTGAAAGTAATTTCTTGTTTAGTAGTCGGGCTGCTTCTTTCAGCCGCCTTTTTATCTTGTTTCTATCTACTGCTTTTCCTGTTTCTTTTTTTACTATCGTCCCCATTCGGTTAAAATCGTAATCGTTTTCTAAAACAAATATTACTAAATTCTTACCTTCGATTCTTCTTCCTTCCGAAAAAACCTTCTTAAATTCACTGGTTTTTGACAATTTTCTCTTTATCAAAATTCCTCTTGTTCTCTGTTTATAAAAATTAATTATCCGGATACCGTAAGGCGTTTGCGTCCTTTTAAGCGTCTTCTCTTTAACACTAAACGGCCGGCTTTAGTGCTCATTCTTTCTCGAAATCCATGTACTTTCAGTTTTTTTCTGGTGTTTGGTTGATAAGTCCGCTTCATTTAGCTGGCTCTCTCCTTCTTTTTTAAAATGTAGAATTTAAAATTCATTGAAAATTATATCTTTAATGCCCTCTAAATGTCAAGTTTATGAGAAAAGTCGGTCATATAATACCGGGCATGGGGTTGATAAAGATAAAAAAATGTAAAAGCGGAAAAATATTTTTGCTTAATAAAAATATTTTTGCTATTATAAGTACAAAATAAATTGCTTTTCAACCGATTTGTCCACAAATGTTAATAAACTGTTAATAACTTTCTTATGGCCTTTAATTTTAGTCGTTTGGCAATCTATAAATAAAGTATTAAAATTTAATTTTTTAAGGAAAATGTTAAAATTTAATAAAAAAACTCTTCCGGAGTTTTCCACAGTCAGCTGTTAACTTTGGGGAAAATTCATGAAACCCTCATATCTTATAAGCTTTTGTAAATAGTTTATAGTTTTAATAAACCTTTTTAACTCTATAAAACTTTTATAATCAAATTTAAATAAAAAAATATTCAATTATACGGGAAGGTGTATATCTATGGAGTTTGCAGAGACCGGAGAACTGTGGGGTAAAATTTTAGAAATAATTAAAGAAGAATTAAGTCCTCAGGCTTATAATAGCTGGTTCAGCCAAACAAAAGTTGTAAAATTCGGCGAAAACGAGTTGATAATTTCCGCCCCCAGCGTTTTTTGTAAAGACTGGCTGGAAAAACACTATACCGACTTTATTAAAGATGTTCTCAAAAGGACTCTTGGTTCAGATGACAATTTAAAGATAGAGTTTAGAACAGCCGAACAAAAATTATCCGTTCCTGCTCACTCTACCCCTCAACCTAAAAAGAACATAAAAAAATCAGAGCCTTTTTTAAAAGAGAATAAACTTGTTTTAACTCCAAAATACACTTTTGACAGTTTTGTGGTGGGAAATAGCAACCGCTTTGCCCACGCCGCCTGCCTTGCAGTAGCTCAATCTCCCTCTAAATCTTATAACCCTTTATTTGTATATGGTGGAGTGGGACTGGGTAAAACTCATTTAATGCAGGCTATCGGCAGATACATTACCCAACAAAACGGCAAAACTAAAGTTTTATATATATCTTCGGAAAAATTTACTAACGAGATGATTGACTCTATAAGAGATGACCGAACTGTTGCCTTTCGTGATAAATACCGTAGTGTAGACGTATTACTAATTGATGACATACAGTTTTTAGCCGGGAAAGAGAGGACCCAGGAAGAATTTTTTCATACCTTTAATACTTTATATGATTTAAATAAGCAGATAGTAATCACCAGTGACCGCCCCCCGAAAGATATTCCTACTTTAGAAAATCGCTTAATCTCTCGCTTTGAATGGGGATTAATTACTGATATCCAGCCTCCTGATTTAGAGACCCGTATTGCTATTTTAAGAAAAAAAGCACAGGCAGAAAATTTAAATGTTCCCGATGAAGTAATCAACTTTATCGCTGAGAAAATTCCTTCTAATATTAGACAATTAGAGGGGGCTTTAACTAAATTAGTTGCCTTTTCTACTTTTACTAAAAAGGAATTGTCTGTTTCTTTAGCTCAAAATATATTAAAAGATATTATCCCTTTAGAGAATAAAAAAATTTCTGTCAATCAGGTTCAAAAAGCGGTGACCGATTATTACACTATTAAAATTAATTCATTATTATCTAAAAAAAGGACTAAAGATGTTGTCCTGGCCAGACAAGTGGCCATTTATCTCTCCCGGGAATTAACCGATCTTTCTCTAACTTCGATCGGGGAAGCCTTTGGTAGAAGAGATCACACCACTATTATCCATTCTTATACCAAAATTAAAAATAAAATTAAAAAAGATAAAAGTTTTAAAAATATTATAGATAATTTAGTTTTAGACATCAGAAAAAGTTAATTGTTAATAACCCTTTAATAATATGTTTAAAACTTTTAATTGTTAGATATTTTTTTTATTTAAAAATTTAAAATGGGGAATTTGTTAATATCTAAAATTTTTATCCCTGTTTTTATCCACAGGGTATCTGTAATAAAATAATAGGGTTTATTTTTTCTTTCCCCAGTTTCAACAGTACTATTATTAATAATACTATATCTTTATTTAATTATTTAAGATAAAGGAGTAAGAATATGAAAATTATCTGTTCTCAAGGAAGTTTATTACACGGGATTCAGACAGTACAAAAAGGAATATCCGGTAGAATTGAGTTACCTATTTATAATGGGATACTTTTTGAAGCAAATGAAGATAATAAAGTTCATCTATTTGCTACTGATTTAGAAATCGGGATAGATTGTTACATCCCGGCCCAGGTTATTGAAACCGGTTCTACGGTTATTCCCAGTAGAATAATAAGTGAATTAATTAAAAAGTTTCCTGAAGGGAAGATAGAGATAGAATGCTCAGATAATAATATAACTACTGTTAAAGAAAATAGTTCTAATTATAAAATTTTAGGTTTTTCCGCAGAAGAATTCTCTAATTTTCCGGAAATAAAGATGAGAGCAAAAATGAAACTAAATCAAAAATTATTTAAAGAGACTATTCAGCAGGTTATATTTTCCACCTCCCGCGATGAAAGCAAAACTTTTTTGAACGGAGCCCTATTTAAGATATTAGATAATAAGATTGAGGTGGTTACCACTGATAGTCACAGACTATCTCTTAAAAATATTAAGGCAATAAACATAGAAAAAACAACAACAGAAGAAAAAATAGAAGTTATAATTCCTTATCGGGCTCTATCGGAACTATCCAGGCTTCTTTTAGATAATGAGGAAGTGTTTGTAGAAATTAGATTCGGGGAAAAACAGATAATGTTTATTTTGTTTCCTGATGGCCAGAAGAACAGTATAAGAATATATTCTCGATTAATAGAAGGCCAATTTCCTGATTACCACCAGATTATTCCGGATTCTTTTAAAACCGAAATAAAAATAAACACTGAGGAATTTAGGGATAAGATGGAAAGAATCGCCCTTTTTGTAAGAGAAGATTTAAAAACAGTAAAGATGGATGCAATTAATGGCGAAAATAGTCAAAAAGAGGAAAGATGCGAAATAATTTTAAAAGCAGAAAGTCCGAGCACCGGAGAAGCCTCTGAACAGATCTCCAGTTTTAAAGAAGGAGAAGATATTACTATAACTTTTAACACCGATTATATTTTAGATGTTTTAAAGATAATAAAAAAGGAAAACACTATAATAAAACTGAACGACCCGCTCAATCCGGCAATTATTTCCCCGGACGAAGACAAAGACTATACTTATATTTTAATGCCGGTAAGGACAGAATAATTCGTATCGCGTATAGCGCTAAGAAAATAAAAACTTAAAACCTAAAACTGTTTTTATAGTTTTCTGTAATTGCGAGCGAACAAAGTGAGCGCGGCAACCCCAGCATAGAAGAGGAAGGGGAGAAGCTTGTATTTTAAAAAAGTGAGGCTGAAAAACTATCGAAATTTTTCTGACCTATCCATAGACTTTGATTCCAATCTTAATATTTTTATCGGTAATAACGCCCAGGGCAAGACCAACTTATTAGAAGGGCTAAACTTAATAATTAAGGGAAGCTCTTACAGAACAAAAGAGGACAGAGAAGCAATAAACTGGAACAGTGAAAGTGCTTATCTGTTTGGAGAAATAAACAAAGACGACGAAGATATTCAGATAGCCTTAGCTTTAGAAAAGAAATCAGAGGACTTTTATAAAAATAAACTGATTAAAACAATAAAAATAAACCAAAACATTCAGAAAAAAGCCGCTCTAAATAAAGAATTTAAAGGGGTGATTTTTTCTCCCGAGCACCTGCAGATAATAAAAGGTGCCCCCTCCCTAAGAAGAAAATTTTTAGATGAGCAGATATCTCAAATTTACCCCCTTTATTATAGATATCTTTCGGAATATTATAGAATTTTAGGCCACCGCAACAACATATTAAAGAAAGAAATTAATCAAAAAAAGAAGAAAGAACAACTTTTTATCTGGGATCCCCGGCTGATAGAGAGGGGATCTTTTTTAATTTTAACCAGAATTAAGTTTATAAAAAAGATAAACCGCCTGGCCCATAAATTTCATCAAAAAATTACCAGAGAGAAAGAAAACATAAAACTAACCTACCAAAGCAATATATTAAAAGACCAGGAAGAAAACATTTCTTCTATAAATAAAGAATTTAAAGATAAATTAGAAGAACATAGAGTGAAAGAGATAGAACAGAGAGCCACCTTGCTCGGCCCCCACCGGGATGACTTTTCGGCATATATCAACGGATTTAATATCGCCTCTTACGGCTCACAAGGCCAGCAGAGAACAGCTGTTCTATCTTTAAAACTATCCGAATTAGAACTGATTAAGGAAAAAGAAGGGGTCTACCCCATATTTTTTTTAGATGATGTCATGTCAGAATTAGACGAAGACAGAAGGCATTTCTTGTTAGGATTAATTATCGATAAAAAGGTGCAGACCTTTATTACCAGTATAAATCTGGATTATTTTAATAGTAATGTCAAAGAAAAAAGCAGGATATTTAAAATAGAAGAGGGGAAGATAATTAATCTATGAAAAAGAAAGACATAGTTTCCTTTAAAACCGCCTTGGAGAGTTTTTTAAAAGAAAAAAAATGGAGCAAAAAGATAAAAGGATACCAAATAATTAGTAATTGGGAGAGCCTGGCGGGGAAAGAGATTGCCCGAGCTTCCCAGCCTATTAAAATACAGGATAAGTGCCTTTTTCTGGCCGTAAAAAGCAATGTTTGGGCTAATGAACTGAATTTAAGAAAAGGAGAACTTATTGAAAAAATAAACCGGGAAGCGGGGGAAAAAATAATTTCTAATGTCTTGTTTAAGATCCGAAGACCCCAGTTTAAAGACAGTTAAACGGGGGGTTAAGAGAGGCGCCAAGAGAGGGGTTAGAGTAAGGGTTAGCAGGGCAGCTAGAGAAGGAGAATTTTGACATAAGGGCTATAATATAGTAAAATTAATCAGGTTTTTAGAATAATAAAACGAATCTTCATAGTTAATTATAAAAATAAAAACCGTGGCGGTAAGCTGCGGTTTCGTTTTGATAGGAGTTTATACTATTGTCAAAAAGAAAAAAGAAAACCAATAACACAGAAAACCAATATACTGCTAAACAGATACAGGTTTTAGAGGGTTTGGAAGCCGTTAGAAAAAGGCCCAGCATGTACATCGGGAGTACTTCCAGCAGAGGACTGCACCATCTTTTAGATGAAGTGGTAGACAACAGTATCGATGAGGCGATGGCCGGCTATTGTAAAAAAATAGAAGTGGTTATCCACCGGGATAACAGTGTTACCGTAACCGATAACGGGCGGGGGATCCCGGTTGACATTCACAAAGAAACCAAATTACCGGCGGTTACCATAGTAATGACCAAGCTTCATGCCGGAGGTAAGTTTGGAGGAAGCGGATATCGGGTCACCGGCGGACTACACGGAGTAGGCATTTCGGTGGTAAATGCCCTTTCGGAATGGCTGGAAGTAGAGGTATATAGAGATTCAGGGATATTTTTTCAGAGATTTGAAAGAGGGGATGCCGTATCCGAATTAAAAAAGATAGGAAGATCTTCCCGCACCGGAACGAAAATTACCTTCAAACCTGACCCGACTGTTTTTGAAGACACCACCTTTAATTTTGATATCATTACTCACCGGCTAAGAGAAATCGCTTTTTTAAACGCCGGAGTCAAGATTAATTTAAAAGATGAAAGGGAAGAGAATAAAGAAGCTTCTTATAAATACAACGGTGGGATAAGTGAATTTGTCAGCCATCTAAATAAAAACAAAGACCTTTTATTTCCCAAGCCTATCTGTTTTAACGGAAAGAAAGACGACATAGAAGTAGAAATCGCCTTACAATACAATACCGGCTATACAGAAAACATCCTTTCTTTTGCCAATAATATAAATACCGAAGAAGGTGGGACCCATTTGGCCGGATTTAAAGCAGCAATAACCAGAGTAATAAACGATTATGCCCGCAATAATTTGTTGTCTAATGGCAGAAAACCGTCTTTAAAAGAAGGAGAAAATAATCTTTCCGGCAATGATGTAAGAGAGGGATTGACCGCCGTAATTAGCGTAAAACTATTAAATCCTCAGTTCGAAGGCCAGACTAAAACCAAGCTGGGAAACAGTGAGGTAAGAGGGATAGTGTCTTATATTGTCGGAGAAGGCCTGAGCAATTTTCTTAACGAGAATCCTAATGTAAGCAAGAAGATACTGGCTAAATCCATTTCTGCCTTAAATGCCAGGGAAGCAGCCAGAAAAGCCCGGAATCTAATCCGGCAAAAAAACGGAATATTAGGATTGGGGACTCTCCCCGGAAAATTAGCCGATTGTTCGGAAAAAGACCCTCTGTTCAGAGAGATATTTTTAGTAGAGGGTGATTCCGCAGGAGGCTCCGCTAAACAGGGGAGAGATAGGAGGTTTCAGGCTATTCTGCCCCTAAGGGGTAAAATTTTAAATGTAGAAAAAGCACGTTTACATAAAATACTAGATAATAACGAAATAAAATCTATGGTTACCGCTTTAGGGATAAACATCGGGGAAGATTTAGATATTGCAAAACTAAGATATTATAAAATTATTATAATGACCGATGCCGATGTCGACGGGGCCCACATAAAAACTCTACTTTTAACTTTTTTCTTCCGTTATATGAAACCTCTAATCGAAAGAGGGAATGTTTATATTGCCCAGCCCCCTCTCTATAAACTTGAATATAATAAAGAAAGTTGTTATTTATACAGCGATCAGGAGCTAAACGATAAGTTAAAAGAGATAGATGGCAACCCCCGAATTCAGAGGTATAAGGGTTTGGGAGAAATGAATCCCGAGCAGTTATGGGA
>DPXH01000103.1:11674-15163 GCA_003527405.1 Candidatus Sediminicultor tertius
CCATGTTTACGGTTTTAATGGGGGACAAGGTTGAGCCCAGAAGAGATTTTATATATCAACACAGCTTAGAAGTAAAGGAGCTGGATTATTAAATTCGTATCTCGTATCTCGTATCTCGTTAAGATGGTTAGCAAGTTAGCCTGTTATCCGGTTTAAGAATTAAAATTATCATGGTTAGCTGTATCAATTATTAACTCTCATTATTTAACTTTAGAACTTGTATTTGAAATTAATGATTAGAATTAAATGGTTAACTGGCAAACGGAGTAACCGGGTAACAATATAGGTGATACGATATACTAACAACTAAATTAATAGCTAAATTGGCTAATCGGCCAATCGGTGGATTGGTGAATTAATTTATGGGTCAATTGACGAATTGGAGAATTGTTAAATTATGAAAGAAGAAGAAAAAAAAGATAATTTGGACAAAAATAAAAAAGAAAGAGAAGAGCGTGAAGAAGAACTTACAGACGCAAGCAGGTGTTTACCTACCGATGTCGGAGGGGAGATAAAAGAGGCCTATCTCAGTTACGCCATGAGCGTAATAGTAGGGCGGGCTTTGCCTGACGTCCGTGACGGATTAAAACCGGTTCACCGCCGGGTATTATATTCTATGGAAAAAATGGGTAATACGCCCGACAAACCTTACAAAAAATCAGCTCGAATAGTGGGAGACATAATAGGTAAATACCATCCTCATGGCGATATGGCAGTATATGATACTATTGTAAGAATGGCCCAGGATTTTTCCTATCGTTATCCTCTGGTTGATGGTCAGGGAAATTTTGGTTCGATAGATGGCGACTCGGCAGCTGCCCAAAGATATACCGAAGTTCGAATGTCCAAGATTGCCCAGGAATTGTTAGCTGATATAGACAAAGAGACGATTGACTTTGTCCCCAATTACGATAATTCCCTTAAAGAACCGACCGTTTTACCGGCAAAAGTTCCTCAACTTTTACTTAACGGTTCTTCGGGAATTGCCGTAGGAATGGCCACTAATATCCCGCCCCATAATTTGGGAGAAGTAGTGGATGGCGCAGTAATGATAATCGAAGATCCCCAAGTTTCCGTGAAAGAATTAATAACCGCAATTCAAGGCCCCGATTTTCCCACCGGCGGCATAATTTGCGGCAGGACGGGGATAAGGAGCGCCTATGAAACCGGAAGGGGAATTATAAAGATGCAGGCTGCGGTATTTACCGAAGGAGCAGATGGCGGAAAGAATGGAGGCACTAAAACCCCCCGTATAATAATTAAAGAACTGCCTTATCAAACAAATAAAGCAAAACTAATAGAGGATATCGCTCAGCTGGTTCAAGATAAAAAGATTCCTGATATTACCCATTTAAGGGACGAGTCAGACAGAAAAGGGATGCGGATAGTTATTGAATTAAGGAGAGGCGCCAATATTGATATAGTGCTGAACAATTTGTATAAGCATACCAAGATGAAAACTACCTTCGGGATTAACATTTTAGCAATTTCCCAAGGCCGACCAAAGCTTTTTAATTTAAAAGAATTATTGGAATCTTTTTTGGCCCACCGTAAAGAGGTGGTGGAAAGAAGAACCAGATATGAATTAAGAAAAGCCAGAGAAAGAGCCCATATTTTAGAAGGCTTGAAAATTGCCCTGTCTAATATTGATGAAGTAGTGCAGATTATTAAAAAATCGGACAACGTAAAAACAGCGCACGCTAAGCTGAAAAGCAGGTTCGGATTAAGCGATGTTCAGGCACAGGCTATTTTAGATATGAGGCTGCAGCGCCTTACATCTCTGGAGACCGAAAAGATTTTAAAAGAATATTTAGAATTGATAAAACGCATTGCCTACTTGGAAGATATATTGCAAAACGAAAAGAAGCTTATGTTGATAATCAGAGACGAGCTGTTGGAAATAAAGGAGAAATACGGCGATGAAAGAAGAACTGAGATAATAGAAGACGAAGGAGAGTACGAGATTGAAGACTTTATCAGTTTAGAGGACATTGTAATAACTTATACCCGGGACGGATACCTTAAGCGGCTTCCTTTGAGCACTTACAGAAAACAGAGGAGGGGAGGGAAAGGTAAAATCGGCATGACCACCAAATTAGAAGACCTTGTAGACCAGGTATTTGTTACCACCAACCTTCATGATATCTTATTTTTCACCAGCAAAGGAATAGTTTATAGAAGGAGAGCATATCAGATTCCCGAGGGGGGAAGAACTTCCCGGGGGGTTGCAGCCATCAATTTGTTAGGCATTGAAAAAGGCGAACACATCACCACTCTTATTCCTATAGAGAGTGATGAACTGGTAGAATCAAAGGAAGAAAATAACGAAAAGTGTCTGTTCATGGCCACCAAAAAAGGGAAGATAAAAAAAGTTTCTCTTTCTCTTTTTTCCAACTTAAGAAATATCGGTATTATTGCCCTGCGCCTCTTACCCGGCGATGAATTAATCGGGGTAAAGCTTGCTGAGGACAATGAACACGTTATTTTAACTACCAAGCACGGAAAAGCTATCCGTTTTTCGGGAGACCCGATAAGATCTATGGGGAGAACCGGTATTGGGGTGAAAGGCATAGCTTTAAAAGATGAAGATTTTCTTGTGAATATCAACTTGATTCCCCCGGATACGGATAAATACTTATTGTTAGTCACCGAGAAGGGATATGCTAAAAGAACACCCTTGCAGGAATTCAGGGAATTTAGTAATCGAGGCGGCCAGGGGCTAAGAGCTATCAAACTCACCGAAGAAAAAGGGTTAGTGGTAGATGTTAAAGTGGTGAGCGAAGAAGACGAGATAGTACTAATCAGCCAACAAGGGATTGTTATCCGGGTTCCGGTCAAAGAGATTCGTCATACCGGGAGATATACGCAGGGAGTTAAGGCAATGAACCTTGCTCCGGAAGATAAGGTGGCCAGCGTTGCCCTGGTATCGAACGAAGATGTTGACCTGGGCTAAATTTTGACAAAATTAAGCCCAGGTGCTAAAATTATAAAAATTCAATAACAGGCCGATGACGGGAAGAGTAGGTTGAAGATTTTTTAAGGTAGGAATTTTTCGACCGAAGACCAGCCCGGAGGCTTAAGATGAATCTTGTAAAAAGAGTAAATCTTTCGGGAGAAGACCCTTACAGCTTAAAAGAGAGTTCTGAAAAAGACAATTTCAGAGAAATAAAGTGGAACCGCGAAAATCTTTCGTCTTTATATTTAACATATAAGGCGAAAGATTTTTTTATATGCTAACCGTTAAACAGAAAGGTTGATGAATAACTATGAAGAAAGAAACCGTAAATATCGGGATAATCGGATTGGGCACGGTAGGTCAAGGCACCCTTAAGATTCTACAGGAGAATAAAGAATTTATCGAGCAAAAGATATATCCCAAAAAAATAATCTTGAAGAAATTGGCAGATAAAGATAAAACCAAAATTCTGCCCGACAAAAAGCTCTATAAAATATTTACCGATTCTGCTGAAGAGATAATAAATGACCCGG
>DPXH01000034.1:0-1852 GCA_003527405.1 Candidatus Sediminicultor tertius
TTTGCTCTCCCGAAAACCCCCAAGGAGCATGTATGGTTTCTACCGAAGGCACTTGCGCCGCGTATTATAAGTACAATTAGTATCGCGTATCGCGTATCGCGTATTGCGTAGTGCAGAAATACTAAAATTGCAATACAATACACGAATATATTTTGAATTATGGGTTTTCACTTTTGGTTTTAAATTTTTAATAGCATACTGAAGATTGTTAACTGTTTTTCTTTATCTAAAAACTATAAACTATAAACTAAGAACTCGTATTTGCACTAACGATTAGTCAAGAGTTCTGAATTATGATTTTCTTTGCTCGATACTCGATACGCAATACGCGATACGAATTACTATTCACTAACGACTAGTTGTGAAAGGGAAAGATAATGAAAGAAGATAGAATATTGCTGAGTCATGGTAGTGGAGGGAAATTATCTTTTAATCTAATAAAAAAATTGGTTTTATCTAATTTTAATAATCCTTATTTAAAAAGACTTGATGATGGGGCGGTATTAAATATCGAAGGATTAAAATTAGCCTATACTACTGATTCTTATACGGTAGATCCTTTATTTTTTAAAGGAGGGAATATTGGGGAGCTGGCGGTTTACGGTACAGTCAATGATTTAGCTATGTGTGGGGCAACTCCTCTATATCTAAGTTGTTCTTTCATTATTGAAGAAGGATTTTCTTTAAGCTTATTAGAAAAAATAGTTTTAAGTATGAGGGCGGCTTCAGCAATTGCTAAGGTAGATATTGTTACCGGTGATACTAAAGTAGTGAATAAAGGAGCTGCGGATAAAATATTTATCAATACCTCGGGTGTGGGAATAGTAAAAGAAGGAGTAAATATTTCCGGAAGTAATGCTAAAGTCGGAGATGTAGTTATGATAAATGGTCCCATCGGCAGCCATGGGATTGCGGTTTTATCGGAAAGAGAGGGCTTGAAATTCGAAACAGAGATAAAAAGTGATACCGCTCCTCTTTCTTCTTTAGTGGCAGATATGTTAGAAGTGAGCAAAGATATCCATGTCCTAAGAGATCCTACGCGGGGAGGCCTGTCTACCTCCTTAAATGAAATAGCCCTGTCTTCAAAAGTAAATATAGAGATAAGCGAAGGCAATATCCCTATTCAGGAAGAGGTAAGGGCAGCTTGCGAAATATTAGGTTATGACCCCTTGTACCTCGCTAACGAAGGCAAATTGGTGGCTTTTATTCCCTCGGAAATTGCCCCCGATATGCTAAAAAAGATGAAAAAGAATAAATACGGAAAAGAATCAAAAATTATCGGCAGAGTGGTAAAAAAATCGGAGGGAAAAGTTTATCTTAATACTACTATTGGTGGAAAAAGAATAGTCGATATGTTAACCGGAGAACAGTTACCCAGGATATGTTAAAATAATGTAAATTGCAAAGCGCAAAGCTAAATTTGTATCTAGTATCTAACATCTCGTATCTCGCAAAGAAAATAGAAGTCAGGAGCCAGAATTCAGGAGTCAGAAGATTATTAGCGGATGGTGTTTAGGGGGTAGGGGTTTGATTCATCAAACCCCTTTCGGGTCGGATGAATCCGACCACTACATTAAAAGCAATACTTTACATAAAACGTTTTGATCCCCATTTTCATGATGACAGGATTTTGAATTATGGTTTTTCTCTTTTAGTCCTTATTTTTTATCCTAATGAGGGCAACCATCTTACTAATTTAAAACTATACGCTAAACGCTGTGCACTCTACGCTAGTAATACTAACGACTATTCACTATTCACTATCGACTAATAAATAAAGGTGGTTATAAATATGAAAAAGAATGAAGAAAGTGCTTATGTTAGATTAGCACGGGAGACGATTGAAAATTAT
>DPXH01000034.1:2269-15468 GCA_003527405.1 Candidatus Sediminicultor tertius
GTGATTTGAGGGGGTGCATCGGAACTTTTATGCCCACCCAGGAAAATATAGCCCAGGAAATTATAAAGAATGCTATTAGTGCTGCTATTGATGACCCTCGTTTTTCTCCGGTAACAGTTTCTGAATTAGAAGACTTGTCTATTTCGGTGGATGTTCTGTCTGCTCCGGAAGAAGTTAAGGATATTTCTCAGCTTGACCCCAAGAAATATGGAGTAATTGTTAGCAGCGGTTACAAAAAAGGTTTGCTATTACCTGATTTAGAAGGTGTAGATACAGCGGAGTACCAGATTGATATTGCCAAACGTAAAGCAGGAATTTATCCCGGTGAAAAAGTAAAATTATATCGCTTTGAAGTGAAAAGATTTTTTTAATTAGTATCGCGTATTGCGTATTGCGTATCGCGTGAGGAGAGAAGAAGTTAGGAGTCAGAAACCAAATTCGTATCTCGTTTTCCAGCATATAGCAAGTTGGATAAATCCAAGTCTTACATCAAGTGTAATATGTCAGTGTTCATAATTACGATATACAATACGATATGTTGTTATATTCTGATTTCTATCTTCCTAACGAGATACTAGATACGAGATACGAGCGACGAAAATAATTGGTCAATCGGTAAATTGGTCAATTGGTGAATTAACGGAAGAGGTGATTTTTAAAATGAAAGAAGCCTTGTTTTATAAATTAATCGATAAAGATAAAGGGATTATAAAATGTCTGCTTTGCCCCAAAGAATGCCTGGTAAAAAAAGGCCAGGTTGGTTTTTGCCGAGCCCGGGAAAATATAGATAACCGGCTTTATTCTTTAATCTATTCTAAAGTTTCCTCTTACGGAATGGACCCTATTGAAAAAAAACCGCTTTATCATTTTTGTCCCGGCACAATGGTTTTATCACTGGGCACAATAGGATGCAATTTTGCTTGTGATTTCTGTCAGAACTGGACTATTTCTCAAGCAAATATAAAGGATGTTCAAGTGGAGGAGTTATCCCCCGAAAAGGCAATACGATTAGCCCTGCAGAATAATTCTCCAGGAATATGTTACACTTATTCTGAGCCTTTAATCTGGTATGAATATATTTTAGATACTGCCAGATTAGCTAAAAAAAATAATTTGAAAAATATATTGGTTACTAACGGATTTATCAATCGTGAACCCCTCATTAAACTTTTGCCTTTTATTGATGCCATGAATATTGACCTTAAATCTTTCCGAAATTCCTTTTATCAAAAATATTGTAAAGGAAGCCTATCTCCTGTACTGCGTACTATAGAGCTTTCTAAAGAATATTGTCATATAGAGATAACCAATTTAATCATTCCCGGTCTAAATGATAGCGAAGAGGAAATTAAAGAAATGGTGGATTGGATTTCTTCTCTAAGTGAAAATATACCTTTGCATTTTTCTCGCTATTTCCCCTGTTATAAGATGAATATTGAAGCAACACCCATTTCCACCCTATATAAAGCTCGGAAAATTGCCCAAAAAAAATTGAAGTATGTGTATGTGGGAAATATCTGGGACGAGGAAGCCAACACCACTTATTGTGGAAATTGTAAAGAAACTTTAATCAAACGAACAGGTTATAATATTATTAATATGGGTTTAGATAAAGATGGAAAATGCAAATATTGTGGAGAAAAAGTAGCTCGTACTTAGTTAGCTGGTTAGTTGGTTGCCTGGTTAGTTAGTTATAAATTTCAAGTTTAGAAAAACCAGTACGAATGTATTGCGTGAAAAAAATAGTTATTTAGCTGGATGGTTAAGGATTTAGCATTGAACTAATTAACTAGTTAATCAGGTAACTAGCTAACTAAATAAGATACCTCAAATAGATATAAATTAAAGCAATAATAAGATTAAGTATAACCAAAGGGAAAGCTACTTTAACAAAATACCAGAAAGGGATAGGTTGATTATTTTTTTCGGCAATATCAGCTACTATTAAATTAGAAGCCGTTCCTATTAAGGTCCCATTAGCTCCAATATTTGCCCCCAGGGCAAGTGCCCACCATAATACAGTTACAGAAGATCCGAGATGGCGGGAAAGATTTTCAACTACGGGAATAGCCAGAGCTATAATGGGTATATTATCAAAAAAGGAAGATGTAAAAGTAGATACTCCCAATATACTGAAACTTAAAAGATTTATGTTTCCTTTAGTAAGATTTAGGAGCTTAGAAGATACAATTTCAATAAGACCATTTTCTTCCAGGGCACCGGCTAAGATATTTAATCCGATTAGAAAGAAAATTATCCTCCAATCAATTTGAGCGTAAATTTCGTCAGGTTTATCGTGGCTTACAAAGAGCAATATTATTGCCCCTAATAAATAGACAATAGCCAGATTTAAATTAATCAGATGCGAGAAAAAAGCAACTATTATAGTGATACCCAGAATTAATAAGGAATTCTTAAGCAAAGGAAGATTGGTGATAGCTCTTCTTTCATCAATTTTATTAAGGTGAAGAATAATATTATTTTGCATATCGCTTTTTTTGAAAGTGTTTTTAAAAAGGAGAATAAAATAAAAAACATTAAATAAAATAAGTATTATAGAAATAGGAGTTGTGTGATAAATAAAATCGTAGAAATTAAGTTTTACAGCAGAACCTATCATTATATTAGCCGGGGTGCCGATATAAGTAGCTAAACCACCGATGTTAGCAAATATAATTTCAGAAATAAGAAAAGGTAAAGGGGATATTTCTAAGATATGTGTAATGGCCAGTGTAATATTTGCTAAAAAGAGCAAGGTGGTGATTTCATCTAATATAGAGGAAAGGAAGCCGGCTAATAAAGAGAGAGAGATTAAAAGGACCAAAGGATTTCCCTTACTGTATTTGGTAGTTTTTATAGCTAAATATTGGAATATCCCACTCTCTTTTGCTATTATAGTAAAGATCATTATCCCAATGATGATACCCAATTTATTGAAATCTATATAACTAATAGCTTGATCAAATTTTATTAAACCCAAGACAATGGCAAAAATTGCTCCAAAAAAAGCAGAGGTTGCTCTAATACGGCGGTTGGTAAATATTAAAAAATAAGTTATAATTAAAACAATTAAGCTAAGAGTCAATTTAATCATTTTTATGATTCCTTAAAATACTTATCGCTGGACTAAAAACATAGTATTCGACTAAATAGTATATAGAATATACTAGCAAAAATTATAACATATAATTTTTATTTGTGTACTGCTAAAGTTAAAAATATTTTGAGATTTTAAAAGATGTTTATAAAAAAGGAGAAATAGAAAATGTGGCTAGATTTTCTTTTAGGATCATTTTCCAAAAATATTGGAATTGATTTAGGCACTTCTACTACCCTTGTACATATCAAGGGGAAGGGAATTGTCTTATACGAACCGTCAGTTGTTGCTTTTAAAGACGGGGGGGATAGGATATTAGCAGTAGGGGAGGAAGCGAAAAAGATGCTGGGGAGAACTCCCCGAGGCATATTTACCGTCAGGCCCTTAAAAGAAGGTGTAATAGCTGATTTTGAAGTTACTGCTGAAATGTTAAAATATTTTATTAAAAAAGTTCATAATCCTAATCGTTTTACCAGGCCATCGGTGGTAATTTGTGTTCCTACCGGGGTTACGGAGGTAGAAAAAAGAGCAGTATCGGAAGTTGCCTATAAGTGTGGAGCGGGACGAGTGTTTCTGATAGACGAACCTATAGCAGCAGCTATTGGTGTAGGGCTTCCCATATTTGAACCAATGGGAAATTTGGTAATAGATATAGGAGGAGGAACTTCCGAGGTAGCCGTAATATCTTTGGGAGGGATAGTGGTAAGCGAATTAAGCCAAGTAGCAGGGGATTATATCAATGAAACCATTAGTAAATATATTAAACAAGCACATAATTTATACATCGGCGAATTAACTGCTGAAGAAATTAAGCTTGGTTTATCCGCAAATAAGGTAGATAGAGAAAATAGCTCTTATGAGATTAGGGGGAGAGATAAAGTTACGGGTCTTCCTAAAATAATTAATATTTCTAAAGACGAATTAAGGGATGCACTTTCTGAACCCCTAAGAATAATTGCCAATACAGTGAGGATGGCCTTAGAAAAAACTCCCCCTGAATTGATTTCCGATATTGTGGATAAGGGAGTAATTATGACTGGCGGAGGTTCGCTTTTAATGGGATTATCAGAACTTTTACAAGAAGAGATAGGCATTCCGGTATTTATACCTCCAGAACCAGTGTACTGTGTGATTAAGGGAATAGGAAAGGCTTTGGATGATTTTAATTTTTACCAAAGAGTGTTAATTAGAACATCTAAAAGAATTTGAATTAGCGTAGAGCGTATAGCGTTTAGCGGATAGTTTAAAGAGTTACTTGGTTAATTTGTTAAAGTACAGTGATAAGTGATGAGTAATGTGTGACAATTAATAAGTTTCGGGTTACAAGTTACAAGATTATTTAGTTAACCTGTTCACCGGTTACCCGGTTGGCCAGTTATAAGATAAAACCGTAAGACAGGTGTCTCGCTTATTTGTGAATTACAAAAGAAGGGCACAATTCATTGTGCCCCTACGCCTGAATCTTATTTCTTTAACGCAATACTCAATACGCAATACGATACACTAACGACTAGTTAATTGGAGAATTGATAAATTTGAAAAAATTTTTCTCTCAAAATAATACTTTTATAATTTTTATTCTATTAATTATTATAACTATTTTTATAATGACTATAGACTACCATGGTAAGGCGTACCTTAATTGGTTGGAGAGTATCGGATTAAGGCTTTTTTCTCCTATTAATCGGGGAATAACTTTAGTTGCTGGTAATACAAAAAACTATTTAAAAGCTATTGCCGAATTTAAGAGAGTGGAGGAAGAGAATAAAGAACTAAAAGAAAAAATTGAAATTACCTATCAGGAAAACGCTATATTAAAAGAAAAATTGATAGCTTATGATAGGTTGAAAAAGCTGTTAGAAATTAAAGAGTCTTTTTCTTATGAAATGATCCACTCTTTGGTAATTAGCCGAGAACCGGGAAATTGGTTTAATAGTATAATTATTGATAAGGGAATAACTGATGGAGTAAGGAAAAATATGGCGGTAGCAACTTATCGCGGATTGGTGGGAAGGGTAGTTAGTGCTGATTCCCGAACAGCAAAAATATTATTAATATTAGATCAAAGAAGTGCTGTAGGGGGCATGATTCAGAGATCAAGAGATATAGGGGTAGTGAAGGGAAGCGAAGGCAATTATTGTTATATGGAATATCTTTCACACGATGCTGATGTAAAAATAAATGATGTGGTGATCACTTCCGGATTAGGAAGCATTTTCCCCAAGGGGATTATTATTGGTAAGATAGTAGGGATAAAAAAGGAAAGCCATGATTTATTTCAAAAAGTAATAATAAGGCCAGAGGTAGATTTTACCAAATTAGAAGAAGTATTTGTAGTGAAAAAATCTGAGTAAAAATTTATTGGATTAGAACAATAAGGATAATTAAAATTTAAATTTGTATATCGTGAAAGAAATAGGAGTCAGAAGTCAGGAGCAAGAATCCAGTATTTAGAATTATTTTAAGTTATGGGAGTATATTTTGGTTGTAAGTTCTTTTGACTTCTGAATTCTTAAACAATAATTATGGTTTTTAGTATAATAAATGGATTACCATACGTCTGTGCAATGAATCAATAGACAGGCGAGACGCCTGTCCTACTTTGGACACGATATATCGCGTCTCCACTCCTGAATTCTAATTTTCTGAACGCGATACGCAATACGCAATACGATATACTAATTTAAGAGGAGGAATCATTATTTATAAAGTAATAAAATTAGAAAATGATTTAAGGATCGTAGTAGAAGAAATGCCCTACATGAAGTCTGTAGCCATTGTTTTCGGAATAGGAGTTGGGTCAAGATATGAAACACCAAAATATCAGGGAATTTCTCACCTTATCGAACATATGCTATTTAAAGGAACTAATAAGAGGAAGAGTACTTTAGAAATATCTCAGATAATAGAAGGTATTGGCGGAGAAATAAACGCTTCTACATCCAAAGAGACAACTCATCTATACGCTAAAGTTCCTCAGGAACAATTTAAAACTGCTTTTGATGTGTTAGCAGATATAATTTTAAATTCATTAATGAGAGAAGAAGACCTTCGTAAGGAAAAAAATGTAATTATCGAGGAGGTTAAAAAATATCAGGATATACCGGAGGAATTAGTAGAAATCTTGCTTGACAAGATAATATGGAAAAATCATCCTTTGGGGAGGCCCGTTCTCGGAGATGAAAAGAGTGTAAGCAATATTCAAAGAGAAGACCTTTTATCATATATAAGTAAATTTTATCGTCCAAATAATTTGGTAATAAGTGTTGCAGGTAATATTAAGACAGCGGATGTAATTCTGCAGGTCGAGAAATATTTTAAAATAATGGAAAAAGGTGAGGTTAATAATTATCTGCCCGCAAAAGATAATCAGAAAAATACTCAAATAGGAATAAAATTTAAAAAGAGCAACCAGACTCATCTTTCTTTTGGTTTTCCCGGGATTTCCCGGTTAGATCCTGATAAATACTCCGCTGATTTATTAGATATAATATTGGGCTCGGGATTGAGCTCACGGCTTTTTCAAGAGATAAGAGTTAAAAAAAGTTTAGCTTATGATATCCATTCATTCATTCAGTATTTTAACGATATCAGTTCGTTTAATATCTATGCCGGTATCGATTCAAATAAACTAAGGGAAACCATCCAGACAATTTTAGATGAGCTTAATAAAATAAAAGATAATAATTTAAAAGAAGATGAATTGAGAAAAGCAAAAGAAATGTATAAAGGTGCACTATCTTTAAGTTTGGAAGGAACTTTAAGCAGGGCATTTTGGCTAGGGAATAGGATGCTTTTATATGGCAGACCTTCAACTTTTGATGAAATAAAAGAAAAGATTGAAGAAGTAAAAGTGAAAGATATTCAGAAAATGGCTCAAAATATATTTAGTAAAGATAAAATAAATTTATCCATTGTTGGTCCCTTCAAAAGAAAGGATAAGGAAGAATACGAGTCTCTTCTGGAGAAATTAGGCTAGACGATAATGAATGTAATTCGTATCTCATATGTATAGTTACCCGGTTACCCGGTTACCCAGTTTGCCGGTTAAAATACAGGTTACAAGTTACAAGTTACAAGTTTCAAGTTTTATAGGAATGATAGATGTAGGGGCTCGATTCATCGAGCCCGCAAAACACGGGTCGGATAAATCCGACCCCTACATTAAGAGATATAAGTGATATACCAATAGTCACAATATGCTATAGGATATTCTGAAGTGTTTTGAGTTTTGAATTATGATTTTTGTTTTTAGCTTTAAGCTTTTAACCTATACGCTAAACGCTGTACGCTCTACGCTATATTATATACTAACGACTAATTTAATTGACGAATTGGTCAATTGGAGAATTGGTGAATAAGGATACAATAACATGCCATTAAAATTAGGGATGGGAGATATTATTAGATTAAAGAAAAAACATCCTTGCGGAGGTTTCCATTGGGAAATTACCAGGACCGGTATTGATATTGGCTTAAAATGCCTTTGTTGCGGCAGAAAAGTGTTAGTTCCCCGGGTAAAGTTAGAGAAGAAAATTAAAGAAATTATCCCCCGGGATTAAGAAAAAAGTATTTTTTAATTTTTTTATTTCTTTTTTCTCTAATTCTTTTTCTTCATGCGATACGCAATACGAAATACGAATAAAAACTTGATATCGAAAAAATCTGTGGTATAATATAAATCATTTTATATTTCTAATTTCCTTGCTCCTGAAGAATCTTTCGGGGGCTGATTAAACCGAAAGGAGGTGGTAACAGATGAGAAGTTACGAAATAATGCTTGCCATAAATCCCCAGTTAGAAGACAAAGAATTAGATTCCTTATTAAATAAATTAAAAAAGCTTATTACTGACGCAAAGGGAGAAATAACCAAGACAAATAAATGGGGCAAAAGAAAGTTAGCTTATGAAATTAAGGATTTTACAGAGGCGATTTATATCGTTTTAAATTTCAATGTAGATGAAAAAATTATTGCTGAACTTGAAAGAGTCATAAAGTTAGAAGATAGAGTTATCAGATATTTATTAATCTTACAAGATAAAGAAAAAATTCAAAATAAAGATAGTTAATTAATTAAATAAATACTAAAATAAAAAGAGAAATAGGTTAAGAAGGAGGAAAAATATAAATTAATGGCACGATATGGTTCTTTTAGAAGACCACAAAGAAAAGTTTGTCTTTTTTGCAAAGAAAAGATAGTAGCCGATTATAAAGATGTAGATTTATTAAGAAAATTTATTACTGAACAAGGCAAGATGTTGCCTCGTAGGGCCACCGGAAACTGCGCAAGGCATCAACGTACACTGGCTATATCTATAAAAAGAGCAAGAGAAATAGGACTTCTTCCTTATGTGGCGAAATAAATTAGTATATAGTATATCGCGTATTTCGTATATCGTTAGGATCTGAATGTTATACGCCGGTTGATATTCTGGATTCTGACTACTGGCTCCTGATTTCTATTTTCTTTACGAAATTCGAGCTTATTAAAAAGAAGTAGGGGCGTATTGCTATACGCCCTTTCAATAAATTAATAGACAGGCGAGATGCTTGTCCAAAGAAGAGGCTTATTTATTGACTGAACAAATTCCAACTAAATCGATAGTTGAGGGTGCATTTTTAGCAGCAATTACTGCTGTTTTATTTATTATCAGTATATACATTCCCCTATTAGGTACGCTGGTGAGTTTTTTGTGCCCTCTTCCGATTATAATTTTATGTTTACGGCATAGCGTAAAGTTTGCTATTATCTCAACTTTTATATCAGGGATTTTAGTAACTATTTTAGCTGGCCCACTGCAAGGACTTATGGTCCTATTGGGTTTTGGAATATTGGGGCTAACTTTAGGTTTCGGCATAAAAAAAGGATTATCTTTAACCGATATTATTATCATTGGAAGCATAGCTTCTCTTGTTTCCAAAGGTTTAATCCTTTTAATCGGATTTTGGGTTTTAGATCTCAACACCGTATTATTTGATATAGAAGAGTTAGATAAAATTATAACTCAATCTTTAAATTTTTATAGCAACATGGGGCTGTCTCCGGAACAATTAGCTACCCTGAAAGACTCCTTAACCCAAACCATTAGTATTGTTAAGATAGCATTCCCGGGAATGATTATTCTTGCTTCAATTTTTGATACTATTTTAAATTATTGGGTTGCTCGCTTAATCTTAAGGAGGTTTGGGTATAAGTTAGCGAATTTTACTTCTTTCTCTAACTGGAGAGCTTCCAAATCTTTTTTTTGGAGTTATCTTTTAGGGATGGTATTGATAATCCTGGGAACAACTTACAATATACCTCTTTTAAATAAAATTGGAATAAATATACAAGTTTTTTTTGCAGTGGTATTTTTAATTTATGGCCTCTCTTTAACCGGTTTTATATTGGAGCGGTATAAAATTAAA
Organism: Candidatus Sediminicultor tertius; assembly: GCA_003527405.1. Taxonomy (GTDB): domain Bacteria; phylum Atribacterota; class Phoenicimicrobiia; order Phoenicimicrobiales; family Phoenicimicrobiaceae; genus Sediminicultor; species Sediminicultor tertius. The sequence goes on from DPXH01000034.1 coordinate 11,776, forward strand.
AATTTTTTAAAGTGGGTTATATATATTCTGGTGTGCTTTCAGCCTTTTTTATCCCAAATTGTTACCTGGGCAGCCATGCTAGATATATGGATAGATTTTAGAAGATTACTCGCTAGCAGAAAAGAAAAAATTCGTATCTCGTATCTCGTGAATCGTATCTCGTAAAAAAAATAGAAGTCAGAATCCAGGAGTCAGAAGATTATTAGCGTGTAGCGGGTATTGTTTAGCGCATAGGAATTAGTTATCCAGTTAAATACAGGTTACAAGTTGCTAGTTTTGAGTTCATAGAGAGGTAGGGGCTTGATTTATCAAACCCGCAAAACACGGGTCGAATAAATTCGGCCCCTATATTAAGAGCAATACTTTATGCAAAAAAGGTTTTGAGTTTTGAATTATGGTTTTTCGCTTTAAGTTTTTAGTTATATACTGAAAACTGTCAACTGAAAACCTGTATTTAATGCTAACGACTATTTACTAACGACTAATAAATGTTGCTAAAAGTAGTAGAAGAATTTATAATAAATAGAGAATAGAGTAGGGAGGCTTAGAATATGAAAATAATTTTGAAACAGGATATTAAAAAAGTTGGTCAAGTAGGAGACGTAGTTGAAGTAAGTGACGGCTTTGCCCGTAATTTTTTGATTCCTCAAGGTAAAGCAATTTCTTTTACCATGGCTAATTTCAAACAAATAGAATATTTAAAGAAAAAAGAGGCAGAAAAAAAAGAGGGAGAGTTGAAGGAAGTTAAGGAATTAGCGGAAAAAATCAATAATATCTCCCTGGAAATTAAAGTTAAAGCAGGCGAAGAAGGAAAGCTTTTCGGTTCCGTAACCAGCAAAGATATTGTTGAGACCCTATTTGAGAAACACGGAATTGAATTAGACAAAAAGAAACTTAATTTAAAAGAATCCTTAAAAAAGTTGGGTATTCATACTGTACCGGTGAACTTACATAAAGACATAACCCCTCAAATTAAAGTTAGTTTAGTTTCGGATTCTGAATCTGAACAGGAAACAGAGGAAATAAAAGAAAAATAGATTCGTGTCTCGTATATTAGCGTATAGTGTATAGTACTTAAAATATCTCAATAATTAATATTTAATGATTAATGTGTAGGGGCTTGATTTATCAAGCCCGCAAAACTCGGGTCGAATAAATTCGACCCCTACATTAAAAGCAATAGTTTATACAAAAAAGTTTTGAGTTTTAAATTATAGGTGTTAGCTTTTTGAGTTAGTTTTTTTAACTTAATTAAGATAGTTATCTTAATAATCCGAAACTATACGCTAAACGCGATACGCAATACGATATACTAACGACTATTTAACAGGGAGAAAAGCAAATGGATTTAGGCAGGAATCCTCCTCAAAATATTAGTGCAGAACAGGCTGCTTTAGGTTCAATGTTGCTACAGGAAGAAGCGATTTTGCACGGTGTGGATATTTTAAGACCCGAAGATTTTTACAAAAAATCTCACCAGATTATTTTTAGGTGTATTCTTGAACTGTTTGAAAAGAGTAAAGGTGTTGACTTAGTTACTCTAACCGAAGAATTAAATAGGATAAATTTATTAGAGGAGATTGGCGGAGTCACCTATCTAACCAATCTAATTAATAGCGTCCCTACTGCAGCAAATATTGAGCACTATGTTAAGATTATCGAAGAAAAATCTATTTTACGTAACTTAATTAGTAATGCTACTAAAATTATTTCTATGGGTTATGAAGAAAAAGAAGATGCTAAAATATTGCTGGACAAAGCAGAGCATTTGATCTTTGAAGTTTCAGAGAGAAATTTAGGACAATCTTTCGTTCCCATTAAAGAGATACTTCAAGATAGTTTTGAGAAGATTGAAAATCTATATCATAGAGATGAATTTATTACCGGGGTTCCCAGTGGATTTGACGAATTTGATGACATTACTACCGGGTTTCAACCCTCCGAGCTTATTGTTATTGCCGGTAGACCTGGTATGGGTAAAACAGCCTTTTGTATGAGTATCGCCCAGTATGTCGCAGTCTCTAAAAATATACCGGTCGCCCTTTTTAGCTTGGAAATGTCAAAATCTCAATTGGTTCAAAGGATGCTTTGTTCAGAGGCCCGAGTTGATGCCCATAATTTGAGAAAAGGACGATTAGCCGAATCAGATTGGCCCACCCTTTCAATGGCTGCAGGTCGATTAGCTTCTGCCCCCATTTTTATTGATGATACAGCCGGGATTACTTGTTTAGAGATTAAGGCTAAAGCCAGGAGATTAAAGGCTCAACACAATCTTGGTTTAGTAATGATAGATTATTTACAGCTTATTTCAAGTTCAGGAAGAGTAGAAAATAGGCAGCAGGAGATTTCAGAAATTTCTCGTTCCCTCAAAGGTTTGGCGAGAGAATTAAATGTTCCGGTAATAGCAGTTTCCCAATTATCCAGAGCAGTGGAACAAAGAATTGAAAGAAGACCACGCCTTTCTGATTTAAGAGAGAGTGGGGCAATTGAGCAGGATGCTGATTTGGTCGTTTTCTTATACCGAGAGGAATATTATAAGCAAAAAACAGACAGGAAGGGTATTGCTGAGGTAATTATTAGTAAACAGAGAAATGGTCCTACAGGTCAAGTAGATTTAGCTTTCATAAAAGAATATGCGAAGTTTGAAAATTTATCCCGAATTCCTGAAGAAGATAATAAGTATTAATTAGTAATAGACTAATAACATACTATACACTAACGATTAATTTAATTCTTAACTATACGCTCTACGCTAAACGCTGTACGCTAATGTACGAGATACGATTCACGAGATACGAATTTTTGTTGACAGGCAGTAAAAAATATAGTAACATTTAAAGGCGAAAATTTTTTAATTTTAAATATTTTTAGGGCCGTTAGCTCAGTTGGTAGAGCATCTGACTCTTAATCAGAGGGTCGCAGGTTCGAAACCTGCACGGCCCATCTAAAATGCCCCCATCGTCTAGGGGACAGGACACCGCCCTTTCACGGCGGCGACAGGGGTTCAAATCCCCTTGGGGGCACCATTTATTTATCAAAAAATGGGCGGATAGCTCAGTTGGCAGAGCACCTGCTTCACATGTAGGGGGTCACAGGTTCAAGTCCTGTTCCGCCTACCATTTTTTTATAAGGATATGATGCCGGCGTAGCTCAATTGGAAGAGCAACGGAATCGTAATCCGTAGGTTGTCTGTTCAACTCAGATCGCCGGCTCCAAATGGTAGTATCGCGTATTGCGTATCGAGTATCGCGTTAAGATAGTTAGCCTGTTACCCGGTTAACCAGTTTGCCGGTTAAATTATTCGTTAATTTTAAATACGTGTTCTTAGTTATAAGATGAGAGTTAGTTGATATAATTAACCAACCTGATTTTAATTCTTCAACCGGATAACCGGTAAACTGGGTAACTGGATAACTAGTATCCTATACGCTAAACGATGTACGCTCTACGCTAACTATATTCTAACGACTAACGACTATTCACTATCGACTAAAAAAGGTAAAGAATGAGCAATCCTAAATTGACTTCCCCTGTAGAAGTTACCAGGCTTCTTACCAAATACGATTTTAAGTGCAAAAAAAGATTAGGGCAGAATTTTTTGGTAGATCAAAACACCTTGCAAATAATTATTAATTCATTACAACTGAATAAAGAAGATCGTATTTTAGAAATTGGTACAGGTATTGGTACTCT
>DPXH01000204.1 GCA_003527405.1 Candidatus Sediminicultor tertius
TTCCCCAGACAAGTAGTTTATTTAAGAAAAGAAGGCGAAAAATAATTGTCTTTTTCTTGATAAAATATAAAATGCTGAAAAAGTATCTTGAATAATTATCGATATAATTAGTTTAGATTTAGTAAACAGATTTTTTGTTTATTAAAAGATTTTTCATCTTTGAAATTATAAATAAATAAAGAATTGACATGAAATAAATTAATATAAATCCTTGATTTAAACCTAATATAGGAAGCAAATACCAACATAATAAATAAAATATTGCCAAAGTACTTATACTGAAGGAAAATCCATAAATTACAGCTGGGTATATTTTATTATCTCCTTCAAAATGCAAAACTACCAATAAAGCGAACAAGGTTGAGGGAAAAGAACTCAGAATTCCTGCCCACTTACTTCCTCCAATAGAAGCAATTTCCGTAAAGAGAGAGATAATAATTCCTGCTAATAGACCCCTTAATAAAAATGTTGAAATAGAAGTTTTTTTCTGTTTTTTATAGTTGCTAACTACTGGTATTCTTTTAGTAATAAAGATATTTATAAAATATATTATTACAAATAGAATGATAGCAGAAAAGAGACCAAGTTTTAATCTATTAATAAAATATCCCGATATAAAGAAAGAGGCAAAACCACCCAGTGAACAAAGGGTAATAGATAGTAGTTTATTATTTAATCTAAAATATTCTCCTATTATAAAATAAGAAAGACAGAATAATATAGAAGAAGCCAAAGCAACAATTGCCCAGGGAATGCCGTTAACTAAAAATGGTATACTTTCTTTGTAAGAAATAAAATAAACAGATAAACCTGCTCCCAAAGGAAGCCCCGATAAAACACCACCCAAAACTGGATTTATTCTTGTGGAAATTTCAGCGAATATTATGACTATTATCATTGAAATTAATATTTTTATTATGATAAAATTCATTTAACAAATTTCCTTGAGTAAATTTATGTTATAAGATAACAGATTTTGTTTAATAAAGCAATATAATAAAAGACAGTATCGAGTATATAGTATTGTGTATCGAGTTAAAACCTGAAAAGAATCAATTTATAATTATTTTTTATGGAATGTAAAGCCCTGAAGCAACAGGAATATATAGACTGATTTGAGGGAAGAAAGTAAGGAATATTAAGCCTGCTATAACTGCTATTACGTATATCCATACCTCTTTAGCAACTTTATCTAAAGTACTTTTTACTAAATTTGCTGCTACATATAAGTTAACTGCAACCGGAGGAGTAATCTGTCCGATAGCCAGAGCAACCACAAATATTATTCCGAAAAATAACAGGTCGATATTGTAATAAGCAAGGATAGGCATAAAGATAGGCATAAAGACATAGGTAATAGAGATGGCATCAAGAAACATTCCGGCAATGATTATAGCTACATTTGCCAGTAATAGTACAGCTATAGGAGTTTTGGCAATAGAAATAATACCGTCTGCCATTATATCTATCACTCCTAAAATAGCAGATGCGATAGAAAATTGAGTAGCAAAGGTTACTACAAACATAGCTACCGAGGAAGTGATAACCGCTCCCACTAATGCTTCGTAAAGCCCTTTAAGGGTGAGGGTTCTGTAGACAAAAAATCCAACAAAAATACTGTAAAATACGGCAAAAACAGCAGCTTCTGTGGGAGTTGCAATTCCGGCATATATTCCTCCTAATATTATAACCGGTGCAAGTAAAGCCCAAAAAGCGTCTTTGGTTGCTATTAAGATTTCCTTTAATGTCCCTCTTTTTTTTATTCCCCGAAAATTTCTTTTTTTACAAACAAAATAGGCGGCTACAATTAAGAATAAACCGATAATTATACCAGGAAGAATTCCTCCTAAAAAAAGTGCTCCCACTGACACGCCGGTTACATTGCCATATACAATAAAAGCTATGCTGGGAGGTATAATAATAGCTAAGCCACTTGCTGCAGCAATAGTGGCAGCTGAAAAATTTTTATCATACTTTTGATAAATCATTACAGGAATAATAGTTAAACCGACCGCAGCAGTAGTTGCCGGCCCAGAACCGGAAACTGCACCCCAAAAAAGGCAGGTTAGAACTCCCGCAATTGCCAAACCTCCGGTTGCCCTTCCTACAATAATTGTAGCTAAGTTAGAAATTTTTTCTGCAAGTTTTGCTTTTTGCATTAAAATGCCGGCGAGGACAAAGAAAGGGATAGCTATTAAGGGGAATTTAGCAATACCTGAAGCAAAATTTCTGGAAATCATAGTAACACCAAGGCCATATTTCCAGATAGAAAATACTGCAGCAAATCCGACCGATGTTCCGATAGGAACGCCGATTAAAAGAAGAAGAGCGAAAATTCCGAAAAGAGTTAAGATTTGCATTGTTTTTCCTCCTCTCCCTCAATCTTTTTTAATTCATTTTTTAATCCTTTATAAATATTTTTAAAGATAAAGACGGAAAATATAGGAATACCAATAATATAAATCCATTCAGGAAGTCTCAAGGCCTCACTTTCCATGTGAAAGATAGTTATATCCATATAGATTTCTCTAAACGCATAATAATTAACAATTAAAAAAAGAAGGGCACTTAAAGATGCTGAAATAAAAGCCGCGGTTTTTTTGAGTGTTTTTGGTAATTTGTTATAGACAGTTACCACCCCCAGGTGAGCTCCTTTTTCAAAGGCGATAGCAATGCCTAATACTGTAATCCATACAAAAAAATGAACCGTAACTTCCTCGGTAAAGGCAAAAGAAAGATGAAAAATTTTTCTGCTTAAGACATTCACGAAGGCAATTGATGCCATTGCAAAAAGTAAAATTGCTGAGATTAATTCCTCAATTTTTAATTTATTTCCTTCCATTAATTCCTCCGATTTTCACAAAAGAGGGGGCACAAAATCCCCCTCTTTTGGTATTTAATTTATTATTTAGCCATATCCAATGTAGCGGCAGTGACAAAATTTGTCCCTACTTCACTAATCCATTTATCCAGTACTGGTTTGGTAGCTTCTTTAAAGGCGTTCAATTCTGCATCAGTAAGTACAACTACTTCCATTCCCATAGTTTTAACATAAGCCACTTGATCCAAAATTTCAGGAGTTTCTCCAAATTTATCTTTTAGAATATTGATAGAAATATCTCCATCAAGTCCTCTTCTCACAAAGGCTTTTTCCCACATTCCAGCTTCTTCTGCAGTCTCTTTTATAATTGTCTGGATATCTTCCGGGAAAGAATCCCATACTTTTTTGTTAACTACAAAGAGAAGAGGGTCAACCAGGTAATTCCAGTTGGTGGCATACTTATGATATTCCCAGATTTTAACCGGGAGAAGAACTCCGTAAGGATTTTCCTGTCCGTCAACTGCTCCTTGTTGGAATCCGGTAACTGCATCTCCCCAGTTCATATGGATGGGGTCTGCACCTAACTGTTTAAAGATATCATCATATATGGGAGTAGGGCAAACTCTTAATCTTAATCCTTTCATATCTTCCGGTGTTCTTACCGGTCTTATATTATTAGTTATTTGTCTAAATCCGTTTTCACCCCACGCCAAAGCCTTTACCTGCATTTTTTCCATCTCAGCAAACATCTTTTTCCCGGTTTCACCATATTCGATTTTGTCTAAATTTTCGTAAGTATTAATGAAAAAGGGAAGAGAGAAAAGGTTGTGCGATTTAACTACTGCTGAAGAATTTATGGTGGACTCTACTGCAAAATCTATACTTCCTTCAGCTACTGCCTGGAACCAGTTCATCTGTTTACCGGCAAGAAGTTGGCTTCCCCAATATGGCTTTACATTAATTTTTCCGCCGGTCCTTTCATTAATCAAATCACACCATTTTTGCGCACTCATTCCCCAACCAAAGGTATTACCTACATTTACGGTCATGGTGTATTCTGCTTTGGGTGTAAATTCTTTTGCACTGCTAACAGAAAAACTAATCCCCATTAAAAGTACCACGACTAAACTTAAAACTATAATTTTTTTCATTTTTTTTCTCCTTTAAATTTTTAATATTAATTTTCAAATTTCCACTTTTAGTCTCGAAACTGTAAACTTTTTTCTTTCACCTCCTTTTTATTTTAGCACCGGATTTTCAA
>DPXH01000074.1:0-1175 GCA_003527405.1 Candidatus Sediminicultor tertius
TTATATTCAGAAACAGAAATTCTCTCAAGCAATCTCTCTAACATATAGTTCTGTAAAAGAGCATTTGCTTTTATTCCTGTTTTAGCTGCCATGTTTTTAATAATTCCTTTTAACTGCATTGCATTTTTCAAATCAGCACCTCCATATACTCACGTATTTTTTGATCAATTTTAAACTTTTGAGCATATTTTATTAATTTGCTTAAATCTTTGTTCTTACGCTTTGAGTACCTTTTTAATGCATCAGAAAATGTTTGAAGATCCATCCTGCTTTTACTTCTAACCATATCACAGATAGTTCTTTCCATGTCATATGTATCAATCTCTTTTCCTTGTGGCGATAGAATTGTTATCTTACCTAAGCTGTGTAACTCAGGCTTGACGTAGAAAAATTCCAAAGACAAATCTTTTAACGAAGATGGATTATATCCTTTTGGCAAAGTAATAGAAAAAGACAAAGGTGTCCTGTCAGATAAATCATGCAAAAACAATGCTGTATCGTGAGAAAATATTCCCTTCTTACATCGAATACTTATGGAATAGAATTCATCCTCTAAAACGTCAGGCAATACATAAACACCTCTTGACGCTCTTTCAATCATCTTTTTTTGAGTCATTAGGGAAAGGTATTTTTTGTCTATACCAAGCTTTACAATTTCAGCAGTTGAGATAATACCTTTATTTTCTTTTATAATATTTAGAATTTTTTCAAAAGTATTCATAATATCACAACCCTTCACTTTTATACGCACATTATACACTTTGTTAGTATAAAAGTGAAGGGTCGTGATATTGCTTTTTAATTTTAATCACATTAAACTCCGTTTTAATAAAAATCTTAACCATCCGGTTAAGAAACTCCTCAAACTCCATAGGCTTTCCGCTAAATCCTATACCCTCTTCTCCTCTTATATCCTGACATCCGACCTACTCTCTCTTCCTTGCTTATTTTAAAAAAAGCCATATGGAATAATCTGAAAATTTTTAAAACTCTGTACCTCTCCAAAATCTATCCCGGATATAAAATTAGTGATCAAAATATCCATAACTCACCACTCCTTTGGAAAATAATATTAAGCTCACATTCTCAATAAATAAAAATCTGAATGACTAAACCATCTTATTTAATTCATCAATTATCCATATCATTCCTTCGGTATCTAACCCACAATACTT
>DPXH01000074.1:1599-2680 GCA_003527405.1 Candidatus Sediminicultor tertius
TTTTCCGGTAATTGCAGGAAGAACAGCTTTTAAAGAATATCTTCCTTTCTGTATAGGATTATAATAATCAAAATTCTTAAAAAGTCCTGCTAAATCGATAATTCTGCTTATTGTATCCTTAATAAAACTCTCGTATTTTGGAAAATCTTCTGCTAATTTCTTTAGCACACTTATTTCAAAGGTTTTATTAAAGACAATAACGCTCCCTGTTTGCCCGATTTCTTTTTCTAACCTAACCAACAATTCAGGCCTGGGATCTTTTTCTCTCTGGGCAAGGAAATCAAAATGTTTTACTTTATCATTTTCATCCTGGATATGAAGTGAATATTGAAAAGGAATTTTCTGGTATGGTCTAGATTGATCAAATATGGGGATTGCGGTATCGAATGTTTCAAAATCTAAATAATAAAGCGAGTATTGTAATTTATTTAAAAAATTTCTTATTTTATCTTTATTGATTATTATTTTATTTTCATCAACTGCTTCTTTAATGACCTGGTCTTTATCGGAAGATAATATTTCGTCTTTGGGAATATCTTTGATATCTAATATTCCGTCTTCAAATAACTCCCAATATTTCCGCCAATTGGTTAATTGAAGCACATGATATTCCGGAAGATTATTCCGACATTCATCTTTTAAGGGACATTCATATGGTTTATTGCACTTTTTAGATATGGAGATTTCGAGAGGTTCCCCCTGTTCTATTATTTTAATATACTTCTCTGAGTTTTCCTCAATATCATCAATTTGATTGACGTCCCCGGTTACATCTTCTTGTAATACCAACTCATTTGGAATGATATTCCCTTGCTTAATATAATCTTTATTAATATATTCAATGAAACAATTTTTTATCTTTATCCCGTTTTTCTCACAAATATATTTTTGAAATGCTAAATCGGGAATATACTCATCCTTTACTTTTGTTGATGCTTTCATCTCATAAAGGTTCCATCCATCAGCTGAAGGCTCAAGGATATCACCTTTAAAGAAAAGATTTTTATATACCATGCATGCTTCGAAAATTGTTTTACTTTGATGGATTAAATTTTGAGTCTCTTTAATATTTTCGCCATGA
>DPXH01000206.1:0-789 GCA_003527405.1 Candidatus Sediminicultor tertius
GATCAATCTTTATATCCTCAGGTCTGATACCCAATACTATTTCATTATTTTGAGAGTGAGATTGAATAAGCTTACCAATCTTTGAGGGGATTTCAATAGTAATATCTTCATTCTTTAAAAGAAACTTTTCTTCTGCTTGTTCCAGAGAAACATCAATAAAGTTCATGGGCGGGCTTCCTATAAAACCGGCTACAAACAGATTCACCGGTCGATTATATAGCTCATCAGATGAGCTATATTGCTGAAGTTCCCCTAACTGTAACAAGGCTATTTTATCAGACATAGTCATAGCCTCTACCTGGTCATGAGTTACAAAAATAGTGGTAATGCCTAATTTTCTCTGTAATCTTTTAAGCTCCGCTCTCATCAAGGTTCTAAGCTTGGCATCTAAATTGGAGAGGGGTTCATCTAAAAGTAGGATATCTGGCTTCTTAATTAAAGCTCGACAAAGAGCCACTCTTTGCTGTTGTCCTCCGGAAAGTTGAGCAGGTTTTCTATCTAATAATTCTTCTATTTGAACTAATTTAGCTACTTCCTTGGCTCTTTTTTCTCTCTCTTCCTTAGGAGTTCTTAGTAATTTTAAAGGAAATGTTATATTATCAAAGGCAGTCATATGGGGATAAAGGGCATAACTTTGAAAGACCATGCCAATTTTTCTATCTTTGGGTAAAACTTCATTTACAATCTTATCTCCGAAATAAATACCTCCGGTAGTTGGTTTATAAATTCCAGCTATCATAAGTAGAGTGGTGGTTTTTCCGCATCCCGAAGGTCCAAGCAAAGCTACAA
>DPXH01000206.1:1098-7434 GCA_003527405.1 Candidatus Sediminicultor tertius
CTCACCATCATTTATCTCGAGGCTAAAATTATTTACTGCTTTGACTTTTCCAAAGTCTTTACTTAAATCTTTAAGCTTTACTTCCATTTTCTTTGCTAATCCCCTTATTGTTTTTATGTCTTGCTTAAACTAAAAAAATTGTATTTTACACTAACTTTATGCATTCGATTGCATTTTACTTAAAAATTAAAATAAAGAATTTTTATTAATTAGTTTTCATTAATTAAAAATGAGAAAACAACAATAAAATTCTTTATTTCATAGTTTAACTATACGACATAACTTTTAAAAATCCTTCTTTTTTTAAAAAATATTTTGAAATTTCTTCGATTAAAAATACTTATTAAGTTTATCGTATGGATAATTGCTAAAGATCTAAAATTATTCTACTAAATTTTTCAATAAAAATACAATCATTACCTTCTCTAACTACCCCGCTAAAGTTTACACTAATATTAAGACCTTAAAAGTAAAAACAGTAATGAAATCCACTATTAAATTTCCTAAATTATTCTGCCTTAAATATATAAAGATAAAATCTTTTAAATCATTTTGCAAGATACTTTGAAAAGAGTGTCTTGGTTTCCTTAAAAATATCAGAGTTAAAATCTAGATATTTATCGTGATAGTACTCAAGTATGACTATTCCCTGATAATCCTTGAGGATTTCGAGAACTTCCTTAAATGGAATAGTACCCCAACCTGGTGGAAGGTTAAGGTCCCCTCTACCTAAATTGAGCCTGTTGGTGTAACTTGAAACCCGATAGAGATCGAAATTTTCCAGTCTCATTTTTTCAAATCTTCCAAAGTTATCGCTTAGATGAATATGACCTATCATGCTTGCTGCTTCCTTTATACTCTCAAGAAAGTTTTCCCCAAAGTAATGTTCAGAGAGAAATGCATGTCCCACATCCAACACCAATATAATATCTGGCTCATTTATCTCTTTAACAAAATCTACAACTTTGGAAAGTTTATCTATCTCGATATTCTCTATCCCAATTTTAAGTTTCCACTTTTTTGCATATTCAAGTCCTTTTAGAATAGCTTCTCGGAAGAGGTATTCTTTAGCTGGGTCATCGCTTTCTTTTTCGAAATGACAGACAAGTAACTCCGCACCAATAATCCCCGCAAACTCAATACTTGACTTGAACGACTCAAGTTGAAATTCTCTATCTTGATTATCTCTTAAATCAATTCCGTTATGCATATGCGCAGTACGTTTAAAACTATAGCGATCAAGAAGTTTAGTCAACTTATTCATTCTTTTCGTAATTATTTTACCTCCACCAATTGTATCTACCACATCTGCTGAAACCTCGAGATATTCAAAACCAGCCTCTTTAAGATAGGTAAGCTGATTCTCAAGTTTTGAGAAACTTCCATCTGTCCTGCGTGTATTTACGCCAAACCCTTTTATTTTCATCCTTTTAAATTACCTTTCTTAATTAATTTTCCTACTATTACTATATTTATAGTTTTTATGCCATTCCTTTTCCACCCATTATGGGAGCTTTCATCAATGCTTTCTGGAGGAAAACAAAGAGGAATAAAGGCGGTAACATATAAAAAAGCGATATTGCTGCAATTACTCCATAATCTACTACCTCAGTTGCAAGAAGACCTTGAACTAAAGTTGAAAGTAATGGCACTGTACCTGGAAGCAAAGTATAAACATAAATAAAATCATGCCATGCAAATAGAAAGCCCCATATAAATACTGCTCCTATACCAGGCTTAATTAATGGAAGGAAGATTTTGTACCATATCTGAAATCGAGTACAGCCATCTATCATAGCAGATCTTTCTATATCCCAGGGCACTGCATCAAAAAATCCCTTTATCATCCAAACACCTAACGGTATTTCCAGTGAAGCCCTTGCTAATGCAACGCCGGGGATTTTATATAAGAGTTTTGTATAGAGTAACAAGAAAAATATGGCTATTAAAAGGATTTGTCCACTAACGGCATGGAGTATTAATTGCATAGACAATAAAAAAGTCTTTCCGCGAAATTCGATCCTGGACAAAGCATATCCTGTCAATGTACAAACAACTGTTACTGCAAGGCCTGATATGGAAGCAAAAAGGAAAGTGTTTAAAAAAATACCCCATATTCTGGTTTTCTCTAAACCCCATGGAATCGTACTCCATAGGAAACTAAAGTTAGATAAACTTAATTTTTGAGGAATGATGCCAAGCGATATCCCCTTACTAAAAGCTTCCGCAAAGAAAGCAATGTACATTATCAGAAATGGGATAGCAATAAGTGAAAGTATTATATAAATTATCCATTTATCAAATATTTTTTTCATACTTCTATCCTTGAGCGCTCGATCATTCTTCTCATACCAAAGACTTTCAGTAAAACTACGAGAAGGATCAAGTTAATTATCACAAGTACCACCATTATACTGCTTCCATAACCATATTGATAATTTTTAAATGCACTATTGTATCCGTAAAGTGCCCACACTTCGGTAGCATGATATGGTCCTCCTCCAGTAATCAGGAAAATATAAACATATGAGTTTATGAAGGACATTAAATGCCATGCTGTCATAGTCATAATTGGCCATTTCAATAGAGGAATTATGATGAATCTCGATGTTTGCCAGAAAGAAGCTCCATCGATCTCTGCTGCCCTGATATAGTCTTTAGGAATAGATGCAATTGCAGAGGTGAAGATAAGCATCGCCAATGAAATACCTAAAAATGCATTGGCACATATCACAATGAGCATGGGATACTCAATAAACCAATGTATTGGTGAGATACCAAAGCCTTCTAAAATTGAGTTAAAGACCCCATAACGTGTTCCCTCAAAACTCCACATCCAGAGAAAACCCCAGACTACTGGTGGGATTAATCTGGGAAAAAAGAATATTGCTCTAAAAATCAGACTTGCCGTCCGATTAATTCTCATAGTAAGTAAAGATATAAAAAGTGCTCCAATAATAGTTAAGGGAAGTGCACTGATAATATAAATAATGGTATTCTTAATAATTCTTGGTATTAATGGATCTTTGAGAGTAAATAGCTTTAAAAAGTTTGTTAAACCTACAAGACGCCAGTTAAATAGCTGATCCATATTAGTAAAAGCAATAGTGAAGACCAGTGCAACCGGAATAAAGTAAAAAAATGATACAAGAAGGACACTGGGAGATAAAAAGAACCAATGTGAATTAAATTTAAAGAAAGATGTCTTTCCCTCTATCAACATATTGGATGATTTTTCTCTTTTAGCCATCATTTTTCCATCCTATTTTTCTTTCCTTTAGCTTATAGTTAAGCAATATTATAAGGTATACTATTCATCACAGTATTTTCCACACGCTTCCGCAGAGTACCCCCTGATCGTCCTGAACTTTTACCTTATTTACCTATCACCTGCAGAAACTCAAATATAAACTCTTCCACAAGTTTTTCTATCTCGAAATTCTCATTTGCAAAATACTGTATGTCGTTTAATATATCCTTTTGCTGCCTCCAATATCTCCTGATTATAAGGTTTATAGCGATAAGAATAATATTCCATCAGGAATACGCCCTTATAATCCTCTAAGATCTCGAAGGCTTCATCAAGAGGTACCTCGCCCCATCCAGGTGGCAGATGCAAATCCCCTTGCCCGAGTTGTAGTAGACCAGGATACTTCTTCATTTTATATTGCTCATTTCTAAGTAGTCGTGCCTCTTCAAAACAACCAAAATTGTCAGCTACATGGACATGTTTAATGTAAGGAGTAGCCATCTCAACCGATTTTAGAAAGTTAAAGCAAAAATATTTGGAGGCAAGGTAGGCATGACCAAAATCAAAAGTTATCCCTACATTCTCTCTTTCTATTCGCTTTACAAAATCAACTACATTAGAGACTGTGTCAATCTCAATGTTTTCTACGCAAATCTGCACCTTATAGTCAGCTGCGAAATCACTTATCTCTAACATAGACTGATATAATTTCTCCTCAAGTTGCTCATCTTCTGTCTTACGCCCATAGTGATAGACAAAGATATTTGCTTCAATTTCAGAGCCGAAAAGAATGCATTCATTGAAGATCCTCTTCTGTACCTCCAAATTTTCAACATCTCTCAAATCAAGGACCCGCGGGGCATGAATAGTATATTTCAAGTCGAACCGGTTCAGAAGAGATTTTAAGTCGTTCATCCGACGTGAATTCAGTCTCCCATGATATATAACATCGACAGCATCTATACTAATTTCTACATAATCATAACCTAAATCCTGAAAATATTGTAAGTTTTCCTGTAGTTTCTGGATTTCTCCGTTGATACAATCCTGTTGTGTATTAATTCCTATACCTATTATATTCACGAACTTTTCACCTTTTATGTAAGCAGATAGGAATTTTTTAAACTCCTATCTGCTTTATTCCTAAACTTCCTACTAACTTCATTAAGAAAGTTTGCCGCTGGATATTCCATACCTTGCAGACAGAGAAGATGTCATTATTTTATGATCTCCATATCTTCCACTGTAGTTGCAAAAGATTGTAAATCGCTGACGGCTTCGGCTGGGGTAATGATGCCAGCCTCAACTCCTTTAAGGGCATCAAATGCACGGGCCATATACGGCCAGAAATCTGGATGTGTTGGGACCGGCCTAACACTCTTTACTGAAAGGGCAATCCTTTGAATGTATTCTATATTCTCAACCGTTGGATAATGCAAGGAAGATGCTCTATAAGGAGGACGCATCGAGTATGCAGAGTGTATAGCGCAAGCTTCTGGTGAAGTTGCAAACATTATCACCAAAGCAGCAATTTCTGGATACTTACATTGACTAGACACAAAGTATAACGGAAAGTCATGCGTTGATACAGGTTTAATTCCTTCCACTGCGGGTGGAAATGGCAGGAAACCAAGATCGTTCTCTAAAGCATGATCCGTTAAACCATATTTTTCCTTCCACTCTGCTGGTGTACCGACATGTGATGCTAATGTGCAAAACGTCTTACCTTCGGCAAAGGTGCTATGTATGGTCTTCCAGGGTGGAGATTCGGGTGGAATCACTCCTTCTTTTACCATCTTAGCATGCCATTTGTACATTTTTAACATGGCAGACTCATTCAGCACCAAATTGCCTGTCTTAATATTGTAAGCTTCTGCCCCAAAAGCAAGTAAGACTCCATAAAAGCCCGACCCTTTGCTCGGTCTGTGAAGAATGCCATATTCAACCAATCCGGCATGCACTGCCTTCTTAGCTAATTCTGCTAGCTTGTTCAGTGTAGTTATACCATCTGGTGGTAACATATTGAGTATTTCACCATCAGTATATCCCAGTTTTCTCAATACATCTTTCCTGTACCATACACCTGTGGGTGCTATATCATGAGGTATACCCCAGATTTTATTGTTCCACTTGGCGCTCTCCCATAGGTTAGAATAGAAATCATAGTAATTACTATCCCAAAAAGTCTTGACATGGTCGTCTAAAGATGCGATAAAACCACCTTTTGCTAATTCTACTATATTCCGCAAGGTAAAAATATCAGGGGATTTTCCAGATTTAAAGTCCATATAAAATTTATCCTTAAATGGTCCCCACTTCAGCGTTGAGAAACTTACATCCACCTTGATTTTTACTCCCATTGGCTTCAATATTTGATTAAGCTCATCAACCGCTAATTTTATATTTTCCGCCTTTTTTACTCCTAACGGTCCTGGGCCAATAATATTTGCTGTTAGTTCGTAAACCTTTTCTTCCTGAGCCATAGCAAAATTTACAGCACTTATAAGAAAAATTATTATTAACATAAGATTAATCATAGTTTTTAAAAATTTCATTTTTAAACCTCCTTATTAATTTTCTAAAATTTTAATTAAAATATAGACTAATTGTTTTTTCTTTCTATCACCTCCTAAATTTATTTGCCCTTTCAGCACTCTCCATCTTCTTAATTTTGTAAAAAACGATAATATTTAATTTAACAGTAGTGATCTTTCAGTTTTTTTATCAAAAAGATGAATCTTGTTTACATTAAAGTGTAATTTAACCTTTTCACCCATTTTTTTTGTAAATGGGGGAGCAGTAAGCACCTTAATCTGCAAATTCCCAAGTTTGACAGTGACCAAAACTTGCATTCCCATGGGCTCAACCACATAAACTTCCGCTTCTTCCCCTCTTTTGTGGTCAATTGTTATATCCTCAGGTCTGATACCTAATACTATTTCATTATCCTGAGAACGGGATTGAATAAGCTTACCAATCTTTGAGGGAACTTCAATAGTAATATCTTCATTCTTTAGAAGAAGTTTTTCCTCCTCTTGTTCTAGAGAGACATCAATAAGGTTCATTGGGGGGCTTCCTATAAAACC
>DPXH01000024.1 GCA_003527405.1 Candidatus Sediminicultor tertius
ATTAATTTATTTTTAAAAAATAAATTAATATTTTTTCGTTTTTAAGCAGGAATAATGACAATCGGTGTGGTATTATTATGTTAAGTAACATAAAATAACTAACTATCTTAACACTTATAGAAGAATTCTATTCTTAAGGGGGTGATAGATGAATTATTTTTCTGTCTGCACAAAAGTAAAGTTGTGATTTTAAATATTTTCAAAAATGAAAGGAGATTTCAGAAATGAAAAAGAATGTATTAGTAGTAGTCGCATTAGTAATAATCTTAAGTTTATGCCTTTCTTCGACAGTTTTTTCTGCAGAACCACTTAAAGTTGGCCTGGTATTTGATATTGGTGGAAAAGGTGATAAATCATTTAATGATTCAGCATCCCGAGGCTTAGCATGGGCAGCAGCTGATTTTGGAATTAAACGTATCGAATTAGAACCGGGAGTAGATGCAGATAGGGAAGTAAATCTTAGAAACTTGGCGATGATAGGATATGATGTAATAATCGGAGTAGGATTTTTATTTACCGATGCTATATCTACCGTTGCTGATGAGTTCCCTGATACTAAATTTGCCATCGTTGATGGATTTATCCCTGATAAACCTAATGTAATGTCCCTGTTGTTTCCGGAACCTCACGGTTCTTTCCTGGTAGGTATGATTGCCGCTATGAAAGCACAGGAAGATGGAAAGGACACAGTGGGATTTGTAGGAGGAATGGATATATCACTTATTAACGGATTTGAAGCAGGATATATTGCCGGGGTTAAGTATGTCTATCCTGAATGTAAAATACTTTCTGCCTATGCCGGTGATACTCCAGTTGCTTTTGCTGATCCGGTAAAAGGGAAAGAGTTGGCTCTATCACAATACGATAATGGAGCATGGGTTATCTATCATGCTTCAGGCCTAACCGGAGCCGGAGTATTTGAAGCTGCCAAAGAAAGAAAAAGATATGTAATAGGAGTGGACTCCAATCAGAACTATATGGGATATATCGAGGAAACCGGAGAAAGCTTCGGTTTAACCAGTATGTTAAAACAAGTTGATGTAGCAGTATATCTCGCCATAAAAGCAGCCGTTGAGGGTACTTTCAAGGGAGGTATCGAAGTATTCGGTTTAGATAGAACTGTTACTATTGGAGACACAACATATGCTGGAGTTGGTTATGCTATCGACAAATACAATGAAGATCTTGTATCTGCAGAAATGATAGCTAAGGTTGAAGAAGCAAAGGCTAAAATTATAAGCGGAGAAATTGTTGTCCCTACTGAAGTAACCAAATAGCGTATTCTAATATATACTGGAGGTATTCATGAAATAATGAATACCTCCAGTATACTAAATATCGAGCTTAAATTATCGAAGGAGGATTTATTCATTGCCTGAGATTGCTTTAGAGATGAAAAATATCACTAAAAGATTCCCTCTTGTAGTTGCCAACGACCATGTCGATTTTAAAGTATACAAGGGAGAAATACATGCTTTAGTTGGCGAAAATGGAGCCGGAAAATCAACTCTGATGAGCATCTTATACGGTTTATATCAAGCTGATTCCGGGGAAATCTTTGTACACGAAAAAAAAGTTAATATTGCCAATCCGAATGTTGCCATCGATTTAAAGATTGGTATGGTTCATCAGCATTTTATGTTAGTTCCGCCTCTAACTGTTACCGAAAATATCATTTTGGGTATGGAACCTAAAAAAAATAGTATTTTAATAGATATGGAAAAAGCAGAAAAAAGCGTTGAAGAATTGTCTAAAAATATGGGTTTTAAAATTGACCCCAAAGCGAAAATTGAAAATATTTCTGTGGGGATTCAGCAGAGGGTAGAGATTATTAAAGTCCTCTATCGGGGAGCGGAAATCCTGGTGATGGATGAACCTACTGCAGTATTAACCCCCCAGGAAGTAGAAGAGTTATTTGGAATACTTAAATCCCTAAAAAAGCAAGGCAAGACTATCATTTTTATTACTCATAAGTTAAATGAAGTAAAAGCTCTCTCTGATCGGGTAACTGTAATGAGAAGAGGAAAGGTGGTAGGAGTAAAAGATACCAAAGACACCAATCAAGAGGAAATCGCCAGTATGATGGTGGGCAGAAAGGTTATTTTTGATATTAAAAAAAAGCCTCTTAACCTTGGGAAAACAGCTCTAAAAGTAGAAAAACTAAAAGCGCTTAACAACAAAGGATTACCGGCTGTAAATGGCATCTCTTTTGAAATAAAGGAAGGTGAAATATTAGGATTTGCCGGTGTAGAAGGAAATGGACAGACTGAGTTAGTAGAAGTTATTACCGGACTTCGTCGGGCATCAGATGGTAAAATATTTTTATATGATAGGGATGTTACTAATTATTCTCCCCGAAATATCAGAGAAGAAAAAATTGCTCATATCCCTGAAGACAGGAGACAACGCGGAATTATTTCAGATTATACGGTTGCCGAAAATTTAATTTTTGGAAGCCATTACCGCCCGCCTTTTAATAAAGGTTTGGCCTTAAACTTTCCCGCAATTAATAACCACGCTAATAATTTAATCAAAAATTTTGATATACGCCCATCTGATAAAGATAATTTATTAAAATCTTTATCCGGAGGCAATCAGCAGAA
>DPXH01000056.1:0-3038 GCA_003527405.1 Candidatus Sediminicultor tertius
GTAATAAAAATATATTTTGTCATAAATCTCCTCGTTAAATTAGTCGTTAGTGAATAAAACTAGCGTAGAGCGTTTAGCGTATAGTTATAGCGCAAAATGAAAAGCACAAAAAGCAAAACCATAATTATTAGTTAAGAATTCAGGAGCCAGGAGTCAGAATCCAGTATATAAGAAATACAATTCACATATACTAACTATTATTTTATTTTTACATTAGAATTCTATTTTCTTAACTATATACTATAACATATTGTCTTCTATGGACTTTAAGATTTTTATTATTCCTTTTTGCACAACATTTGGTAAGTGTTATAATTTTATTCTGGCTTCTGGATTCTGGCTTCTGGATTCAATCTTTTTACGCGATACGCGATACGCGATATGCGATACGATAAGCTAACGACTAATTACACTTCTCCTGCTTGCAATACGGTAATTGCTACCACATTAACTATATCTTCGGCGCTGCAGCCGCGAGAAAGGTCATTAACCGGTTTTCTCATCCCCTGAGAGATGGGACCTATGGCCTCAGCTTTAGCTAATCTTTCTATTAATTTATAAGCAATGTTTCCGGAATTTAAATCGGGGAATATCAGGACATTAGCTTTTCCGGCAATTTTACTATTCGGAGCTTTCCGCTCTCCGATTGAGGGAATCAATGCGGCATCGGCTTGAAGTTCTCCGTCAATAAGTAATCCCGGCTTCTTTTCTTGGGCAATTTTAGTAGCCTCGATTACTTTATCAACCAAGGGATGTTTACCGCTCCCCTTGGTGGAAAAAGACAACATCGCCACTCTCGGTTCAAAGCCAACTAGTGCTTTTCCGGTTGAAGCACTGGCGATAGCAACATCGGCAAGTTGTTCGGCATTAGGTTCCGGATTTAAAGCACAATCGGCAAAAACCATAATTCCATTTTCTCCATATGGACAATCAGGTACCACCATAACAAAAGAACTGGAAACAATATTTATACCGGGGGCCGTCTTTATAGTCTGTAGGGCCGGCCGGAAAACATCTCCTGTGGCATTGATAGAACCGGCAACCAAACCGTCTGCATCATCATGATAGACCATTAATGCACCAAAATAGAGAGGATTTTCCAGTAATTGATAAGATTCTTCCAAGCTTACTCCCTTATGTTTACGAAGCTGATAATATGATTCAGCATATTCTTTCAGTTTTTCAGAATCTTTGGGGCTTATTATTTTTATTTCATCTGGTAATTCTACCCCCAATTCCCGGGCTTTAGATTTAATATTTTCTTCTCTTCCTAAAAGTATTAAACCGGCGAAACCTTCTTTAATGATAGTTTCTGCCGCTTTAATCATCCGCGGTTCTTCGCCCTCCGGAAGTACAATAATTTTAGGATTTTTTTTAGCTTTTTCTCGAATAAGCTGCGAAAGTTTCATTTATCTTCTCCTTTTATTTATTTTATTAGTTTTATAACTATCATTCTTTTAGAAAATTTAATATAATTATAACATAAACTATTTTCTAAATCGAGGACTTTATTTTGAAAATACTAGGAATTATCGTTGAATATAACCCTTTTCACAATGGCCATCTTTACCATCTTTTTGAAGCGAAAGAAATAACCGGAGCAGATTATGTAGTAGCAGTCATGAGCGGGAATTTTCTGCAGAGAGGAGAACCGGCGATTATAGATAAATGGTCTCGAACAAAGATGGCTCTAAATACCGGTGTTGACCTGATAATTGAGCTCCCTTTTGTTTTTTCTACTCAGGATGCAAACGGTTTTGCCTTCGGGGCAGTAAAATTACTTGATTCACTTCAGATTATAAATTATCTGTGTTTTGGTTGTGAAACTGATAATCTCGATACCCTTTGCTCCATAAGCAATTTTTTACACCTCGAGCCACAGGAATACAAAGAACTGATAGTATATAATTGTAAAAGCGGATACGAATTTCCAAAAGTAAGGAGTCAGACCATATGTGATTATCATAGGATATTCGGAATAGCCGGTTTAGAAAATATATCACCTTTAGAATTAAGTAAATTACTAAAATACCCTAATAATATTTTAGCTTTAGAATATATAAAACACCTAATAAATCTAAAGAGTAAAATCAAGCCTATAGCCATAAAAAGAATGGGAGCAAGTTATCATCAAAAAAATATTAAAGGTAAAATTTCCAGTGCTACCTCTATTAGAAATGAAATACTAAACAACTTAAACTCACCTAAAACCAATCTTTTTACGCTAAACGATAAAATTAAATCAACCATCCCTCCGTCGGGATTTTCTGTATTAGAAAGGGAATTAAGAGAAGGCAGAGGCCCTATCACCCTGGATTCTTACCGGCAATATATTCTTGCTACCCTAAGAAGAATGTCATTGGATGATATTTCCCGTATTCATGGAGTAACCGAGGGATTGGAAAATAGAATAAAGAAAGCATCTTTAAAATCTTATACCGTTGAGCAATTAATTAATTCAATTAAAACCAGGAGATATACCCGTACTAAAATTCAACGTATAATTTTACACCTTATGATGAATCTGACCAAAGAAGACATAACAATATTCAATAAGTATGGGCCTTTGTATGCAAGAGTTTTGGGATTCTCTAAAAAAGGGAAAACTCTATTAAGAACTATTAAGAAAAGTTCTTCTACGCCTCTAATCAGTAAATTATCAAATTATCTAAGGCAAACAATTTCTGAAGGAAATAGTAATATTCAAAGTAGTTTAATAAAGATGCTCGAATATGACATTCTTGCTACTGATATATATGTTCTTGGTAATAAAAAAGCAGAAGACAGGGTGGCTAGGCTCGATTTTACTCATAAAATAGTGATGAAGGAAGGCTAAATTAGTCGTTAGTGTATTAGTCGTTAGTCGTTAGTGAATAGTCGTTAGTATTAAATACGAAATATAAGACTGGTTTTTGGTTTTTAGTTTAAAAGATACAAGATTTAAAACTGGTTATCGGTTTACAGTTTTCAGTTTACTGTAAGTAAATAAAGGTCTTTTTAACTTGTAACTCGTAACTTGTAACCTGTATTTTAACTGG
>DPXH01000056.1:3365-8253 GCA_003527405.1 Candidatus Sediminicultor tertius
GGTAACTAATTAACATATTTTATCATCTATAATTATTTTTCGTTTTTATAATTTTATTAATTTTATTAATGCATCATCAAAGTCATCAACCGGGATGATTTTAATACCCTGACCGAACTTAAGAGCTTCCGGGTAATTTTTTTGAGGTACTAAAAACACATCGGCTTTATGTTTTTTCGCAGAAACTATTTTTTGTTTAATTCCGTCTACTTCGGTTATTCTCCCATCCATGCTTAAATTACCGGTACCGGCGATCACTAAACTACTGCTTAGATCATTTTCAGTTAATTGATTCAATATTTCCAGGGCAATCATCAGACCGGCAGAAGGTCCCTTTATTTTTTCCAAATCTATTTCTATTTCTAAAGGGAACCTGCATTGAAGATCTTTGGTATCAGCATAGACACCTATTCCTATTCTTTCTGTTTTATTATCAGTACTGGGAAGTTCAATAAGAGGAATTGATGTGGAATAAGTACTATTATCTCTCAAAAAAGTAATTCTAACAGTTTGGCCGGAATTATAACTTCTGATAATTTCTGAAAAATCTTCCAGAGTATATACCGGTTTTTCATCTATTTTAATAATCACATCACCCGGTAATAATTTATTTTTTGCCGGACTGTTATCCAATATTCCGTTAATCAATATTCCTCGCCCTGATATTTCCGGAGAATATCCTGCTTTCCTTAGAGCAACAACTTTGGAAATCATCTGGCTTTCCTGCATTAAATTTTCCATTATATTAGTATAATCTTTTTGATCCATGCTCAGTAATATTTCATCATCCCTATTTATTAAATCGATATTGGGGTCAAAAAAACCATAAATATATAATAATAGATTTGCTTTTATTATAGTGGTTGAAGTGAGGAGAAATTGTCCTTTAGCGTCTTTTTCGCCGTTTTCTACCGTAATATTTTTACTAAGATTGACAGCCTGCCCTGGAATTACCAGGAAATAAGTAGTTGGGATCAGATTAAGTAAGATTAGAACTATGATTATGATTATAAAAAAATATCTTTTAAAATAGTGCATTGCTTCTCTTTGTTATACAGGTAAATTTTTACTCCGATTTAAGAATAAATATTTTCACTAAATGATTCGGCTAAACCCTGTTGAGTGAGTATTTACTTAACGGGGCAAACCGATTTGTTAAGTTTTTTTATTGGAAAATAAGATATTTAACTTTTCCTCTACAATTTTCGGGACTAGCTGGGATATGTCACCATTTAAACTCGCTATTTCTTTAACTATACTGGAATTTAAGTAGGAATACGTTGAGCAAGTAACCATAAAAATGGTTTCAATTTCCGGAGCAAGTCTTTTATTCATTAAAGCCAGTTGTGACTCATGTTCAAAGTCAGAGATGGCTCTCATCCCTCTGATTATAATATCTGCTCTATTTTTTCTTACAAAATCAGTTAATAAACCGGAAAATGACTGCACTTCGACATTTTCCAAATCCTTGGTGGTCTCTTTTATCATTTCTGTTCTTTCCCGGGCTGAAAACAAAGTCGACTTTTTAGAATCGACGGCTACTGCTACTATTAATTTATCAACAATTTTTATAGTTCTTTTAATAATATTTAGATGGCCATTAGTTACCGGGTCAAAACTACCCGGATAAACAGCTATTTTCATTTTTCCCTCCTTAAATTATCGTATTGCGTATCGAGTATCGCGTGAAAGAAACTATGATTCAAATGTAGGGCCACAATGAATTTTGCTCTTCTTTTTCAATTTACAGATAGTAGGGACTATCCTTATGAAAACGGCAAGGTACCTGTCCTACGATTAACGGGTTCGATGAATCGAACCCTACCTTGGGCACGATACATCGTGCCCCTACTATTTTTCAAACTTGATTCCCGTAACCTCTATCCTGTAACCCATAACTTAGTACTTATCTCTCATACTTATTGCTGTATTTTACTATATACTCGATACGCGATACAAATTTGGCTCCTTTATCTTTTCTTCTCCTTCTTTTATTAACTAACTATATAACCGCTAACCAGCTAACTAATTGTATTTAAATATTAACATATTCATAAAAAGATAGATAGCACTCTCCGTATCTTTTTTGCTTAAACAATTTTAAATTATTTAAATTTTCCATAACTTTTTCTTTTTTGTAGTGTTGGGCAATTATCAAACCATTAGGCCTCAATATTGCTAATTTTGATATTTCTAATAAAGAAATGTTTACCAGTCCCCTGTTGTAAGGAGGGTCAAAAAAGACATAATCCAATAGATAATTTTTCCTGGCTAATAATTTTAAACCGGACAAAAAATCTATTTTATAAACTGCTGCATTTTGGCTGTTCCCGGTCTTTTCTAAATTTTCTTTGATAATTTTTATGCATTTTAGCTCTTTTTCGATAAATATTACTTTTCTTGCTCCCCTGCTTAAAGCTTCAATTCCTACTGCACCGGTACCTGCAAATAAATCTAAAAAACAGGTTTCCCTGATAGATGTCCCCAAAATATCAAATAAAGCTTCCCTCACCTTTTCAGAAGTAGGACGAACAGATAAATCCCTGGGGGATTTTAATACATTCCCCTTATTTTTCCCGGCAACAATTCTCATGGCTTACCTTTCTTTAATTCACCGATTCACCGATTAAATTAGTCGTTAGTTTATCGTACCGCGTATTGCGCATCGAGTACCGCGTTAAAGAAACTATGATTTAAGTGTAGGGGCACGATGAATTGTGCCCTTCTTTTTTAATTCACAGACAGTAGGGACGTCCTCATGAAAACAGCGAGACACCTGTCCTACGATTAACGGGTTCGATGAATCGAACCCCTACCTTGGGTACGATGCATCTTGCCCCTACTATTTTTCAAACTTGAAACCCCCAATCTCTAACCTTTAACCCATACCGTAACTTATTACTTATCTCTCACACTTATTGCTGTATTTTACTATATACTCGATACGTGATAAACGATATAAATTTGACTCCTTTATCCTTTCTTCTTCTTTCCTTAACCAATTAACCAGGTAACCACTAACCAGCTAACTAAATATAATAAACTTTAAATTATTACTTGCCAAGCCTTTATATAATATGATAAAATGTCTACTGTTAGTTATTTTTTACAATTTACAGGAGGAAATATAAAATGCCAAAATGTGATGTTTGTGGCAAAGGTCCACAATTTGGTAATAAAATAAGCCATTCTCATAAAGTTACTAAAAGAATGTGGCATCCCAATATTCAAAAGATAAAAGTAAATATCGATAATACCGTAAAAAGAATTAATGTCTGCGCTAAATGTTTGAAAGCCGGTAAGGTAAATAAAAGTTCTTAACCATACCATTCCTTGAGTTTATCAATAACTTCATTAGTTACCCAATCAGGAGTAGAGGCACCACTGGTAATTCCGATTTTATCTTCCGGATGAAACCATTTAGATTTTAGTTGTTTTTTGTTTTCAATATGATAGGTCTTTACTCCCTGATTCCTACATATTTCTGCTAATCGGGTTGTATTAGCACTTTCCTTTCCCCCAATTACTAATATCATATCTACTCCTTTTGCCAACTCAAGTACGCTCTTTTGTCTTTCCGTGGTAGAATTACATATTGTATTAAATATTCTTAATTCTTCAGCTCTGTCTAACAGGGCAGATGATAGTTTATAAAAATCATAAATATTTTTGGTGGTTTGGGAAATAAAACCAATTTTTTTCTTTTTGGTTATCTTCTCTGCATCGGGAATTGAATTTATCACTAAAGCGTTGTTCTGAACCGTATCCAATAAACTTAGTACTTCGGGATGTTTTTTGTCTCCATAGACGACTATAAAATAGTCCTTTTCGTATAAATATCGTGCTATCTTTTGGACTTTTCTGACATAGGGGCAGGTAGTATCAACCACCGATAATCTTTTTTGGTAAGCCTTTTTAAGCATTGTGGGAGAAATACCGTGCGCCCTGGTTATAACCGTGCTTTCTTCCGGAATTTCATCTAAATTGTCTGTTATCTTTACTCCCTTTTTTATAAAATACTCTATAACTTGAGGATTATTTATTATTGAACCCAGCATATATAAGTTATTTTTTCCTGCTTTTAAGGCATTTTCAGCTAAGTTTACAGATTTTTTAACTCCGAAACAAAATCCCATTTTTTTAGATAATATTATTTTCAATTTGTTTTTTCCTGTATTCTCTAAATTTATTTATTATCTTTAATATTTTATCTTTAACTTCCTCAATGCTTTTCCCGGTAGAATCTATAAGAATAGCATCTTTTGCCCTGATCAGAGGGGCATATTTTCTCTTGCTATCAATTTTATCCCTCTGTATTATCTGTTTTTTAACTACTTCGTAACCTATATTATAACCTTTTTCTATTAGTTCTTTATATCTTCTTTTAATTCTCTCCTCCTCGGAAGCAGTAAAAAAAAATTTTATATCTGCCTGCGGTAAAATTACCGAACCTATATCTCTGCCTTCCATTACAATGTTCGCTTTTTCGGCTAATTTTCTCTGCAGATAAATTAATTGTTTTCTAATTTTGGGCAGCCTGGCTATCTGAGAAACATTCTGGTCAATCCTGGGATCACGTATTTCCTCAGACACATCTTCTCCGTCAACAAAGATATGATAATAATCATTCAGGTTTTTGGTATCTGTTTTCTCTATGGTTATAGAAGTATTTGAAACCAGTTCAGAAATCATATCTTCATCGTTTATATCAATATTATTTTTTAAAACCTTCCAGGTTATTGCCCGGTAAATCGCTCCTGTGTCAATATATAAAAAGCCTAATTCCCGGGCAATTAATTTACCCATAGTGCTTTTACCCACAGCAGCCGGTCCGTCTATTGCAATTGTTAAACCATTATTTTTCATAAAATTATCAATTCTCCAATAT
>DPXH01000144.1 GCA_003527405.1 Candidatus Sediminicultor tertius
GTAAAAATGCGTAAAAAATTAATGGAAAAATTAGAGAAGATCGAAGAAGTTGCTAATAATTCTCCTTTGAATAAGATAATAGATAGGGGAGGAAAAACACTGGGTATTGTTACTAGCGGTGGTGCATATAATTATGTTATGGATGTGGTTAGTGAGAATAATTTGAAAGTAAAAATATTAAAACTGGCTTTTTCCCATCCTTTCCCGGAAAAATTAGTCTTAGATTTTATAAACAGTGTGGATAATATATTAGTAGTAGAAGAAGTGGAACCGGTAATGGAAAAAGAAGTTTTGACCATAATAGGTAAATACAATATTACTAAAAAGGCTTATGGTAAATTAGACGGGACACTTCCCCGAATTTATGAATATAACCCGGATGTTGTCTCTATCGGGATGGCAAAGATAGTAGATGAAGAATTAATCAAAAGAGAAAAATTTAGCACCAAACTTCCTTTACCTTTACGGCCTCCGGTACTCTGTCCCGGATGTCCTCACCGTGCAACTTCCTTTGCCTTAAAGAAAGCTATAAAAAAATTAAAATTAAAAGAAGAAGATATAATCTATTCCAGTGATATAGGATGTTATGCTTTAGCCATCCAAGCACCTTATAAGATGGCTGATTACTGTATATCTATGGGGTCGAGTATCGGGATCGGCTGCGGATTTGCTAAAGCAACCAATCAGAAAGTGATATCTTTCATCGGAGATTCTACCTTTTTTCACGCCGGGATTCCACCGCTGATTAATGCTGTGCATAATAAGGATAATATTTTGATAGTAATCTTAGATAACCGAATAACCGGAATGACCGGAGGACAGACTAATCCGGGGGTACCAATAGATGGAATGGGGAATCCTGCCCCCGAAGTATCAATAGAAGATATTGCCCGAGGAACGGGAGCAGGATTTGTTAAGACTATTGACCCGGTTGATTTGAAAAAGACAGAAGAAATATTTAAGAACGCCCTGCAATTTGAAGGTGTAGCAGTGGTTATTGCCAAACACCCCTGTGCTATGATTACCGATGTGGAAAACAGGAAAAAAGGTATAAGTATCAAATATACCATTAACCAGGAAGAGTGTACTAAATGCTTAATTTGTGTGAAGAATTTTACCTGTCCGGCATTTTTTATAAAAAAAGATGGTTCGGTCAGTATTAACCCCTTATTATGTGATGGTTGCGGAGTTTGTGTTCAGGTATGTCCAAAGAAAGCAATAGAGGTGAAAAAATGAAAAAGATATATAAAATCCAGTTAATCGGGGTAGGAGGTCAGGGCACCATCAAGGCTTCCACGATTATAGGAGAAGCGGCGATGAAAAAAGGCCTTAATGTGGTAATGAGCGAAGTTCACGGAATGGCTCAAAGAGGGGGGACGGTAGTAACAGAATTTAAGATTGGAGATGCAGATAGTCCTCTTATTGAAGAAGGGGCTGCAGATTTAATGATAGCTTTTGAACCGGCAGAAGCATTAAGGGCTTTAAATAAGATAAATAAGGAATCTTTCGTTATAGTAAATAGTTCTCCCATTGTACCCTTTACTGTTTCACTTGGTATTTCGGAATATCCCGAGCTGTCTTCTGTTTTTGGAGAATTGAGAGCTAAAATAAATAATTTGTTAGTAATTGATGCCCAAAAAATAGCTAAAGAAGCAGGAAATATTATTTCAGAAAATATGGTTCTACTCGGAGCAGCAGTAGCTACACCTAATTTTCCGATAGAAAAAGATTTAATTATTCAATCTATAAAGGAAAATTTACCACCTAAAAGTATTGAGACGAATTTGAAGGCCTTCGAAATGGGATTTGTAGAGGTAAAAATGTAGGGGTTTGATTTATCAAACCCGCAATAAAATTTTATGATATTTTAAGAGAGGAGAAAAAAATTGGAATTTAATGCTAATTTAAAAAAGATAAAACCTTCGGGAATTAGAAAATTGTTTGATTTAGCTCAAGGGAAAAAAGATTTAGTCAGTTTTGGGATAGGAGAGCCCGATTTTATCACTCCTACCCATATTCGGGAGGCAGCCAAAAAGGCTTTAGATGAGGGCTACACTCGCTATACACCTAATTTAGGATTTCCGGAATTTAGAGAAGCTTTGGCTGTAAAGTTAAATCAAAAAAATAAAATTTCTGTTACTCCCGAGGAAGTAGTGGTGACTTCCGGGGGCACTGAATCTTTATTTTTTGCTTTTTACACTCTTATTAATCCCGGAGACGAGATTATCATCCCTGATCCTGGTTTTGTAACTTATGAATCTCAGGTATATTTTGCAGGAGGTGCACCGGTATACTTTCCTCTACGGGGAGAAAATAATTTCCATCCCGATTTGGAGGAATTAAAAAGTTGTATCACTCCCAAAACCAAAGCTATACTCCTAAATTCTCCCAGTAATCCTACCGGAGCTGCTTTTAGTAAAGAAGAATTATTAGCAATTGCCGAGATAGCGAAAGAAAAAGATTTATTCATAATCAGTGACGAGCTATACGAAGATATAGTCTATGATGGTAAAGAACATATCAGCATTGCTTCTTTGCCCGGGATAAAAGAAAGAACCATTAGTATATTTGGCTTTTCCAAGAGTTATGCTATGACCGGATGGAGATTGGCTTATCTTGCTGCCCCACTTAATTTAGTGAAAGAGATAGCAAAACTGTTGCAAAACACTTCCGTATGTGCCAATTCTGTTGCCCAGAGAGCGGGCTTAACAGCAATCCGGGGTTCGCAGGATTGTGTCAAGGAGATGTTTACCGCTTATAATGAAAGGAGAAATGTCCTAACCAAGGGTTTAAACGAAATTAGAGGATTAAGCTGTTATGCACCCGAAGGAACTTTTTATGCCTTTGTAAATATAAAAGACACAGGAATGACTTCCGAAGAGTTATCCATGTACCTCTTGGAAGAATGTAAGGTGGTAACTGTCCCCGGCACTGCCTTCGGCGCACAGGGCGAAGGTTATATCCGCCTTTCCTTTGCTACTTCTTTAGAGGATATTAAAGAAGGAATAGAGAGAATAAAGAAGGGTATAGAAAAAATATCTAGTCGTTAGTAATTCGTATCGCGTATCACGTATCGAGTATCGCGTGAAGAAAACCAGAATTCAGGAGTAGGGATACGTTATATTATGCCACAAATAGGACAGGCCATCTGTCTGTTAAATGAATAGTCGTTAGTATTAAATACAAGTTTTTAGTTATTGGTTTACAGTTTACGGTTTATTTAATAATTAGCTCTAAATATAATATATAGCATAAGTTTTTGTAGG
The DNA here is from genome assembly GCA_003527405.1 of Candidatus Sediminicultor tertius. GTDB lineage: Bacteria > Atribacterota > Phoenicimicrobiia > Phoenicimicrobiales > Phoenicimicrobiaceae > Sediminicultor > Sediminicultor tertius. Next base: position 3,267 of record DPXH01000144.1, read on the forward strand.
GGTCGAATTTATTCGACCCGAAATGGGTTTAATAAATCTAACCCCTACTATTCACTATCAACTATATTAACTAGATAACTGGCAAACTGGCTAACCATCTTAACGAGATACGATTCACGAGATACGAGATACTAATTTAAATGGAGGAAAATATGAAAGAAAATATTTTGGTAATCAATCCCGGTTCAACTTCTACTAAAATAGCAATATTTAATCAGGAAGGAAAGGAGATTTTTAAGGAGACCATCTCTCATTCTACAGAAGAACTTTCTCAATTTAAATCTCTATTAGAGCAAGGTCCGGTTAGAAAAAAGATAATTTTAGATACCTTGGCAAAGAAAAATATAGATACTTATTCAATAAAAGCGGTTATAGGCCGAGGGGGAATATTAAAACCGTTAGAAGCAGGAACCTATACTGTAAACGATAAACTTATAGAAGATTTAAAAAATTCTCCCATAGAACACGCCTCTAATTTAGGAGGAATTATTGCCTGTGAAATAGCTGAAGAAATCGGCGTTCCTGCCTATATCGCTGACCCGGTATCGGTTGATGAATTTACCGATATTGCCCGGGTATCCGGGCTAAAAGGAATAGAAAGAAAATCCCTGCTCCACGCTTTAAATATCCGGGCGAATGCCTTCCGTTATGCTAAAGAACAGGGGAAAAGACTTGAAGAGCTAAACCTTATTGTAGCCCATCTGGGTGGTGGAATATCTATAGCCCCTTTAGAGAAGGGGAAAATTGTGGATGTAAATAATGCCAATGACGGAGGACCTTTTTCGCCCGAGCGAACCGGCACTCTCCCTAATAAGGCTCTAATTCATCTGTGTTATTCCGGTAAATATTCGGAAAAAGAATTAATAAAACTTATTACCCATCAAGGTGGACTTGTCTCTTATTTAGGAACCAATGACTTAAGAGAAGTTATGAAGATAATAGACGAGAGAGATAACTATGCTCAATTAATTTTTGAGGCAATGTGTTATCAGATTGCCAAAGAAATTGGGGCAATGGCTACAGTGTTAAAAGGAGAAGTTGAAGCAATTATTCTTACCGGAGGCATAGCTCATAACGAAATTTTAGTAAACAAGATAAAAGAACGAGCGGGTTGGATAGCTCCGGTTGTAGTTTATCCGGGAGAAGAAGAGATGAAGGCATTGGCCCAGGCAGTCATAAGAGTGATAAATGGGGTAGAGAAAGCAAAAACCTATTCCTAAGGACAGATGTCTCACCTGTTGAAGTAGGGGTCGGATTTATCCGACCCGTTAGTTACCCTTATATTATATCAGGAGGTTTAAAGATGATAAAAAGTTTTAAAGAATTATTTGCCAATTTAAAAACTAAAGGAAGAGAAAAAATTATTGTTGCCGGTGGAGAAGATATTGAAACTTTAAAAGCCCTAAAAGATTGTTATAATTACGGATTCGGAGAAGGAATTCTGGTGGGAGATAAGGCGGAAATAGAAAAATCCATCTCTATATTAGGGGAAAGTGATTTTGTAAAAGAGATTATCGGAGCAAAAGATGATGAAGATAAAGCCCGAAAGGCAGTAGAAAAGGTAAAAGAAGGGGGCACCCTCCTTAAAGGGAAGATTAAAACTGCTACTCTTTTAAAAGCAGTGTTAAATAAAGAATGGGGTTTAAGGACAGGAAAAATTATTAGTGATGTTTTTGTTTTTGAAGATAAAAGAGAAAAAAATCCTAAACTGGTTTTAATGAGTGATGGGGGAGTAAACCTCAAACCGGATGTGAAGACTTTAGTTGCAATTATAAATAATGCTGTTGAAGTTGCCTTCAAACTGGGCATAAAGACTCCTAAGGTTGCCCTGCTGGCTGCGGTGGAAACCATAAATCCTGATATGGAAGAGACCATAAAGGCAGGGATGATTTCTAAAATGAATGAAAGAAAGCAGATTACCGGGTGCATCATCGATGGACCGCTGGCTTTAGATAATGCTATTTCGGAATTTGCTGCCCAGAAAAAAGGCATCACCTCACCGGTGGCAGGCAAAGCCGATATTCTAATTGTTCCTGATATTGCTGCCGGAAATATTTTTGGCAAAGCACTTACCTATTATGCCAATTACCAGGTAGGGCATACCTTAGTGGGCACCAAAGCTCCGGTAATAATACCCTCCCGAGCAGATAGAAGTGATGTGAAATTAAATTGCATCGCCGTCTCTATCTT
>DPXH01000075.1 GCA_003527405.1 Candidatus Sediminicultor tertius
TGCTATCTACAAAGAGAGAAAGCAGACCGGCGAAGAAACACGGTAATTTCCCGGTGTAAGTAGGATATAGTTAGTTGGTTAATTAGTTAATTAGTTAGCTGGTTAAAAGAATTAGCCTATAGCGGATAGCCTACAGAATTGGCGAATTGATTAGTTAGTTCATCGATAGATGTTATTTAACCAAATAACCAGGTAACCAACTAACCAGCTAACGACTATTAAAAAAGGAGGAACAAATAAATATGTTTGAAGGGACTAGCGGCGCTATATTACTTGCAATTTTAGATTATCTATATATTTTTGTAGTGTTGGGTGGACTTGCCATCCTTATGGTAATAGTAGGTAAAATTGTAAAAAAATATGAAACAAAAAAAACAAACAAAGAGACTAAAGTTATCACTCCGGTATTTAATACCGCTGAGATAAAAGAAGAAGAAAAAAATGATGATCGTTTGATAGCGATTATTACTGCAGCCATATCTTCTTATCTAGAAAAACCGAAGAGCAGATTTAAAGTTGTAAATATTAAAAAATACAGGACATCGTCAATGACTCCCTGGACTACAATGGGAAAACAAGAATTAATGCTAAGAAATAATAATTAATATTAATAAAGGAGAAAAATAAAAAATGAAAAAATATAAAATTAATGTAAATGGTCAATCTTACGAAGTTGAAGTAGAAGAGATAAGTGGGGAAATTACCCCGATTGTTTCCGCTCCTGCACCAAAGGCATCAGTACCAAAGGCTCCTGCACCAAAGGCAGCAGCACCAAAGGCTCCTGTTGAATCAACTGGCGGCGAAGAGATAAATGCTCCTATGCCGGGCAAAATACTACAGCTAAAAGTTAAAGAAGGGGATAGCGTATCAGAAGGTGATACACTTTTAATCCTGGAAGCAATGAAGATGGAAAATGAAATTTTTGCAAATACATCCGGTAAGATCAAAAATATAAATGTTTCTGTTAATGATATGGTTGACACAGGTGATGTTTTAATCATTATCGGTTAGGAAAAAATAAACGAAAAGAGAACTTAAAATTGTGGACACAGGTGATGTTTTATTAATTAGCGTTAGATAAAAGATACAAAGAGAGGATTCAAAATGGAAATATTAGAAAAAATAATGAATATTTTAAGTACTTCTGGTTTTAGTGATTTTACTATAGGCAATTTTATTATGATTGTTGTTTCGGGAATTTTATTATACTTGGCCATAGCTAAAAAATATGAACCTCTTTTATTAGTGCCTATTGCTTTTGGTGCACTGATTGCGAATATACCATTGACTGGTATTAGCGAACCTGGAGGATTATTATTTTATCTTAGCTTGGGAGTGAAGTATGAAATTTACCCTTTATTAATTTTTATGGGCGTTGGAGCGATGACAGATTTCGGACCTCTTTTAGCCAATCCTATAACGTTTTTAATTGGAGCAGCTGCTCAACTCGGAATATTTTTTTCTATGGTGTTAGGACTTGTTTTAGGATTTAATTTACCAGAAGCCGGCTCTATTGGAGTTATTGGGGGAGCCGATGGACCGATTGCGATTTATATTGCGTCTAAAATGGCCCCTCGAATATTAGGTGCTATTGCAGTAGTTTCTTATTCTTATATGTCTTTGGTTCCGGTTATTCAACCTCCAATTTTGAAATTGCTTACGACTAAAGCTGAAAGAAGAATTGAAATGAAGCAGCTTAGACCAGTTTCTCGAATAGAAAGGATATTATTTCCTATTATTAGTACTATATTTGTAGGTCTAGTGTTACCACCTTCTGTGCCCATCATTGGTATGTTAATGGTAGGAAATTTATTTAGAGAAAGCCTTGTAGTTCCTCGTTTATCAGATACTGCCCAAAATTCACTTATTAATATTTTAACTATATTTTTAGGGATTTGTGTAGGTTCGACCATGGAAGCGAGATATTTTTTAAATTTCCAAACCATTGAAATTATCCTTTTGGGTTTAGTTGCCTTTACGGTGAGTACGGCTGGAGGGGTATTATTTACTAAATTGCTAAATAAAATTACCGGAGCAAATCTTAATCCTTTAATTGGAGGGGCTGGATTGTCTGCGGTTCCTATGGCTGCTCGGGTTGCTCAAGTAGTGGCACAAAAAGAAAAACCTGGAAACTTTATACTTATGCATGCAATGGGGCCGAACGTAGCGGGAGTTATTGGTACAACAGTTGCCGCCTCGGTAATTATTGCCCTATTGCAATAAGGTTTAATTGAATCCATATATTCTGTAAAAACAATGAGATATTTTAACTGTAGGATGAAATGATTATGGGTTGGCAGAATACGAGGTAATATTTGGTGTGAAGACGCAGGATTTAGTCTATAAACTTTAGGCTTTATCCTGCGTTACCATTTATACTGTTGTTGTGGTACTATTACCAATATTAACCAAGGAGAAATTATACAAAAAGTTATGGTAAAAAATAGAAAGCAAAAACAAATACAGGATCATAATATTAGAAAAGAAAATGTCTATTTGAATAAAAAAAATAAAATTGACAAGCAATCATCGGTTCAACCTCTAAAGATTACAGATACAACTTTGCGTGATGCCCATCAATCTTTATTGGCAACTCGAATAACTACAAAAGAGATGATACCTATATGTGAAAAGTTGGATATGATGGGATTTTACTCTTTGGAAGTTTGGGGAGGAGCTACTTTTGATAGTTGTATGCGGTATCTTAATGAGGATCCCTGGGAGCGATTAAGAATTTTAAAAAAGAATCTCCCCAACACCAAACTTCAAATGCTATTAAGGGGACAAAACATATTGGGATATAAGCATTATTCTGATGATGTAGTTACCGAATTTGTAAAAAGAGCAGTTGCTAATGGAATAGATATTATCCGTATTTTTGATGCTTTAAACGATACCCGCAATATGGAAACTGCTTTTAAAGTAGCCAAATCAGAAGGCGCCCATGTTCAAGGCACTATTTGCTTTACTATAAGCCCCTTCCATAACAATGAGTTATTTGTGAAGAAGGCACTGGAGATGGAGCGAATGGGAGCAGACTCGATTTGCATAAAAGACATGGCTGGCTTAATTTCTCCCTACGAGGCATATGATTTAACCAAAGATGTTAAAGAAGTTATTTCTATTCCTCTTCAATTACATTGCCATTTTACCAGCGGAATGGGAATGATGGCTTATTTGAAAGCTACGGAAGCCGGAATAGATGCAGTAGACACAGCCATATCATCATTGGCTCTTCAAACTTCTCAGCCTGCAATTGAGCCTTTGGTAGAAACCTTAAGGGGAACACCTTATGATACCGGATTAGATTTGAAACTGGCTTATGAAATTGCTTCTTACTTTAAAAAAGTGAGAGAAAACCATAAAGATATGGAATCCAATGTTCCGGGCATAGATACTCGGGTGTTAACTTATCAAATTCCCGGGGGGATGCTTTCTAATTTAGCTGTTCAGTTAAAACAACAAAAAGCAGAAGATAAATATGAAGAAGTGTTAAAAGAAATTCCACGAGTCCGAAAAGAATTGGGTTATCCTCCTTTGGTTACTCCGACCAGTCAGATTGTAGGAACTCAAGCGACTTTAAATATTATTTTAAAAGAACGGTATAAGATGATTCCGGAAGAAGTTCGTAAATATCTCAGGGGATTTTATGGCCGCACACCAGCTCTTATTGACCCGGAAGTCATTAAAAAAGCAAAAATAAAAAAGAGTGAAATAATTAAATGCCGACCGGCTGATCTATTAAAGCCTACTATCGAAAAAGCCAAAAAGGAGGCATCCTATTTAGCTGAGAATATGGAAGACCTTCTATCTTATATTTTATTCCCTGAAGTTGCCAGAGATTTTTTAAAGAAAAAATTTGCCAAAAAACATTTCTTGGGAATGGAAATATTAAATGGTAAAAATAATTATGATGAAGAAGGATATGGAGTGTAAATCAGTATCGAGTATTGAGTATATAGTATAGAGTCAAGAAAGAAAAAGAATGCAATGATAAATAGTATCGAGTAAGAACAGTATATAAAGCAAGTAGGGGCAGATCTTGTGTCCGCCCCTACTTATAAATTATTATTTTCTTTTCGAGAAAGGTTTCACGAGATACGAAATACGAATTTTACTTTAATTACCTATTTTCTATACTTTTCCTTAATTTATTTTATTCTTTTTTCACTCAATGTTTGATACTATATACTTGATACTGTCTTTCCCTGCAATTCTAATCCGAATCTTTTCTTGGACTATATACTCGATACTCGATACTTTCTTTTGTTTTTACTTCTTATTGTAAATATGCTAAAATATTTTCAGTTTATTAGATGTCAAATGAAGGTAAAGGAAATATTATTGTGCCTAAAAAATCTTATTTAATTTTAATTTTTTTTATTATCACCGCTTTAGTAGTTGCCGGGATCATAACTTATAACCGTTCCGTCCGGGAGAATAATTTTAGGCAAGTAGAATTGGTTATGAGTCTGAATGAGCTGAGAGAATTATCTTATCAGGAAG
>DPXH01000092.1 GCA_003527405.1 Candidatus Sediminicultor tertius
CATGCCTTATGGCCGGTAGCTGTGGAGCAAGGAAAGATTGCCGGTGCAAATATGGCTGGAAGCGAAATAGAATATCCGGAAGAAACATCAAGAAATATCCTTACTATATTTGGAAGAATAATTTTTACCGGGGGTATCAGCACAGAGGATAAGTTTGAAGTATATAAAGAACATTTCGCCGGGGAATACCGGAAAATCTTAATTCATAATAATAAACTGGTAGGTTTTGTATTTACAGGAGAAGTAGATAGCCCGGGCGTATATTTTTTTATTATGAAAAACAAAATAGATGTAAGCGAAAATATAAACTTACTTCTAAAAGGCGCTCTTTCTTATCCGATAATTTATCCATCTATAAGAAATATTGTTTTTTAAAGAGGAAGAAGTGAGCAATTAAGGGTAAGAAGAAGTGTAAGATATTTTAAGGTGAATGAATGATTGTAAAAATAAAAGCATTTGCTAATTTAAGAGAAGTTTTTGGAGGGGAGATAAGTATAAAACTAAAAGAAGGAGCTGTTTTAAAAGATATCCTCTCCTCTGTTTATTTACCGCCTGAGACAGTTAAGGCTGTAATAGATACTGAATCAGGAGAGATTAAGCCCACCATACTCATCTTGAAGAATGGAAGGAATATCAGGTTTTTAGGAGGTTTTCTTACCAAATTGGAAGATGGAGATGAGATAAGCATATTTCCTCCCTTAGGTGGTGGATAATTTTTTTAGTAGTCTTCCTGTATTTTATATCATTCCCGTAAAAGCGGGAATCCATTATTATAGGGGTGTATTGCAATACACTCCTATAATTCTATAATTACAATAATGGATCTCCGCTACCTTTTTTAAGTTCAGCAAATTAATTTTCCTATTTATATCGCCATCTGTTAGATTATTTTTTTGAAAAAAGAAGGAATTTAAGATATTATGGAGTATAAATATAATAAGAAAAATAAAAATTTGAGGATAGGGATATGGAATTAAAAATATCTGAAGATTTTAAAAGATTGATAGTCGATACCGGGCGAGAATTATATAAGCAAAATTTAACTATCGGGACCTGGGGGAATATTAGTGTTCTGGACCCGGAAACCGATTTAATTTATATTAAGCCAAGCGGAATGGATTATAATGAAATTAACCTCGAGGATGTTATTGTAGTTGATAAGAAAGGCAAAACAATCGAGGGGTTTAGAAAGCCCTCGATTGAAATGCCCATGCATCTTTCTATATATAATGCCAGGAAGGATGTAGGAGCAATAGTTCACTATCATCCCATTTATTCAAGTGTATTGGCAGTAACAGGACTTAGCCTCCCGGGAATCAGTGAAGATTTTGTGCAATTGGTGGGAAATAAGGTAGTATGTGCAAAATATGGATTACCCGGCTCAAAAGAATTAGCCAAAAATGCAGTAATTGCTTTGGGAGAAAGGAATGCAGTTTTCCTTCTAAATCACGGGACTCTCTGTGTAGGCAGAGACATGAAAGAGGCAATGAAAGTCTGCTACGTAGTAGAGAAAACAGCCCATATTTATATTTTAAGTAAAAACATAGGAAAGTGTAGAATAATTCCTGAAGAAGATATTAAGATAATGCAAGATTTCGCCAGGAATTCTTATGGTCATTAATTAAAAATAGATGAAATAATGAGTTATGATTAAGATTGCCGGATTACATTGATTTTTATTTAATAAAAAAGAAGTGATTAATGGTATGAAAATAAGATTTAATCCAAAAAGCCATCCTTTAGAAAAAGATATAAATAGAAAAAATGAGTTGGCAGTAATTAGAAAAAAGCTGATAATTGTTAATGGACTTTTAGTTTTTGGATTTATGATTTTGTTATGGGTGGATAAGTTTACAGACTTTTCTTCTCTTATCTCCAAAGTTTTGGGTATCTCATCAAAATGGACTGAATCCATATTTTTTATCATAATAATAGTCTTTGTGTTTTTTACAGGATCAAGAATGCACTTACTTTTTAGTGAGGAACGCAAACGATTCGAGAACAATATTAAAGATTCCGAAGAAAAATACCGTACCCTCTTTGTTAGCATCCCTGGAGTATTTTATCGAGCCGATAGAGAAGGGAATATTCTGCTGACAAATCCTCCTGGAGCGAAATTATTAGGTTACGACTCTCCTGAAGAGATTATAGGGAAAAATCTGGCGAAGGATTTATATTATATCCCTGAAGATAGAAAGGTGTTTTTAGAAGAACTGGAAAAAAGAAAAGGAACTATCAAGGATTACGAAGTAACCCTGAAAAGAAGAGATGGCACGCCGGTTACCGTCTCCACTTCCAGTCATTACTATTATGACAAAAAAGGGGATGCTACCGGAGTAGAAGGCATCTTTGTCGACATCACCGAACGCAAACGGGCTGAGAAACTACAACAGGCCCTCTATAATATCTCTAAAGCAGCCAACTCCCCTATATCCTTAGATGAACTCTACCAATCTATCCATAAGGAATTAGGCACCATCATCGATACCACCAACTTCTATATCGCTTTAATTGACGAAAAGAAAGACAAGATCTACTTTCCTTACCATCAAGATGAGAGAGATAATGATTTTCCCATTTTTAGTTTTAGCAAAACCAATTCCCCTACTACTTATGTAATCAAGTCTGGCCAACCTCTATTTCTCAACTATGAAAGGTTAAAAAAGATGATAGATAATAAAGAAATAGAGCCCATAGGTACCATTACCGATAAATCTATCTGGTTAGGGGCTCCTTTAAAGATAGGAGACAAAGTAATCGGTGCTATGGCCATTCAGAGCTACACCAACCCCCACCTCTATTCCGAAGGAGATATTAAGATATTAGAATTCGTCTCCTCTCAAGTGGCTATTGCTATAGAGCGTAAGCGTAATGAAGAGGTCCTAAGGGAAAGCCAGCAAGAATTTGCCAGTCTTTTTCATAGTAGTCCAGAAGCCCTGGTCTATCTGGATGAAAATAGTAATATCTTAAACGTAAATCCCCGTTTCACCGAACTATTTGGTTATACCTTAGAAGAGGTAAAATGCAGAAATATTGATGATGGTATGATTCATCCCCCTGATAAGATGGAGGAAGCAAAATGGTTGACTGAGAAATCATTAAAAGGGCGTTTTTATTATGAGACCGTAAGAAAGAAGAAAGATGGAACTTTATTCCCGGTAGCCATTTCTGGCTCCCAGGTTATAATTGAGGGTCAACTTAAAGGACTGATAGGGACATTTCAAGATATCACTGGACGTAAGAAGATGGAAGAAGAACTGCAAAGATTAGCTCACTATGATGTCCTTACCGACTGTTGTAGTAGAGGATATGGTCTAAACCTCTTGGGACAGCAGATCAAGACTGCTAAACGGAATAATGCCCCCATTCTCTTATTCTATCTTGACGTAAATGATTTTAAATATATTAATGATACCTTCGGCCATCAAGAAGGGGATAAAGTCTTAAAAGAGGTAGTTAAACTCTTAAAATCTACCCTAAGGGAGGTAGATATTATCTGCCGTCTGGGAGGAGATGAATTTCTACTCATCTTCCCGGAGAGTTCCCTCGATGATGCTCCTCTGATTAGAGAAAGGTTAGATAAAAATTTAGAGAAGTTAAACCAGAAACTGAGAAAACCCTATAAGATAGATTTTAGTATCGGTCTTTCTTATTATGACCCGGCTAATCCTTCATCCTTAGATGAGTTAATCCGCATAGCTGATGAGAATATGTATAAAGAAAAGAAGAAAAAAGGTAAGGGAAGATAATTTGTCTTAATTAACCGATTAACCAATTCGCCAATTCGCCAATTAAAACAAAACGTCTCGCAAATTATGTGAACCGAATTCCTGATTAGCCATCTAACTCTTTTTATATCACTTATTACTCATTACTGTATTTTTATCCCACATCCTATCTTTATCACTCATCACTTATCACTCATTACTGTATTTTCGCTAGGGGACGATCAATTTTAAACTTTTTGGCAGAAGAGTTATAGTAAATTCCTTCTGACCTTCAATCACTTCTCCGCTTACCTGTGCCAGAATAGGTTCTGAAGATTGAATAACCACTTCTTTAGCTCTATAAAACTTTACCCCCTTAATACTTGCGT
>DPXH01000083.1:0-1004 GCA_003527405.1 Candidatus Sediminicultor tertius
AAACAGATGGCAAAAAATAATATTAATGAATTTAAAAAATCTTTATTATTTGGTCTAAAAATATTATTATTTATTACTGTTCCGTCAGCTGTGGGGTTAATGGTGTTGAAGGATTCATTGATTCGTTTAATATACGAACATGGTATATTCAGCAGAGTAGCAACCAATATGACCGCAAGTGCCTTATTGTATTATTCGATAGGGCTGTTTGCTTATGCCTGTGTTCGCTTAATTACCATGTCTTTTTATGCTTTAAAAGATGCAAAAACTCCGGTAAAGATCGGAATCTATATAGTATTTATAAATATTGCTTTAGATTTAATTTTAATCAGATATTTGGCCCATTCCGGTTTAGCGTTGGCTACGTCAGTAGCAGCTATACTAAACCTGATCATACTATTAAAGGTTTTACAGGATAAAATTGGGAATCTTGAATTAAAATCGCAGGTACCATTTTTGATAAAAATCATTATATCTTCAATATTTTTAGGAATAATCTGTGTTTTGGTTAATAATTATTTTAGCAGTATATTGGATTTGAGCAATAAATATAATCAGACCATTCAAGTAATAGTTTCAATTTTTAGCGGCGGTATGGTATATTTAATTAGTAGTTATATATTAGGGGTGAAAGAAGTTAGAAATTTAAAACAAACTATAAAAGCAATCTTAAGGAGTAAGGAATAAATAATGGTAAAAGATTATCATTGCAGCATGGAAAATATCAGGAATTTTTCTATAATCGCTCATATTGATCACGGAAAATCAACTATAGCAGATAGATTATTGGAATACACCGGGACAATTTCCGAGAGAGAAAAAAGAGAACAGGTATTGGACGATATGGATTTGGAAAGAGAAAAGGGGATAACTATTAAATCAAAAGCAGTAAGGTTATATTATCACTCCAAAGACGGGAAGGAATATATTTTAAACTTGATTGATACCCCGGGGCATGTTGATTTTTCCTATGAGGTATCCCGTAGTCTCGCGGCATGTGAGGG
>DPXH01000083.1:1374-1985 GCA_003527405.1 Candidatus Sediminicultor tertius
AATATTAATTTAGCACTGAAAAGTAATCTGAAGATAATTCCGGTAATTAATAAAATAGATCTTGCTTCTGCAAATCCCGATAGAGTTATGCAGGAAGTAAAAAATATTTCAGAAATAAAAGAAGAGGAAATAATTTTAGCCAGTGCTAAAGAAGGAATCGGAACTTCTGATATTTTAGAAGCAATTGTAAAAAAAATACCACCACCAAAAGGGAGTTCCAATCTGCCCTTAAGGGCACTTATATTCGACTCAATCTACAATCCATACAAAGGAACAATTGTCTATGTTAAAGTGGTAGATGGCGTAATAGAACCGGGTATGATTATTCAAACTATGTCCAATAATATAAAATATGAAGTTGCCGAAATAGGAATTTTTCGTCCCAAAATGCAGCCCATAAAAAAACTTACTGCCGGGGAAGTGGGATATATAATAGCCGGATTTAAAAATATTAAGGATACCCGGGTAGGCGATACTATTATAGATGCTTCTAATCCCGCCCGAGAGAGCCTTCCCGGATATAAAAAGGTTACTCCTTTGGTCTTTTGTAGTATCTATCCGGTTGATAATAAGGAATACGAAAATCTAAAGATTGCGTTAGAGAAGCTTAA
>DPXH01000083.1:2411-2929 GCA_003527405.1 Candidatus Sediminicultor tertius
GAAAGGGAATATGGTATAAATTTAATTGCCACCACCCCGAGCGTAATGTATCAGGTAACTAAAAAAAACGGAGAAATATTGAAAATAAGCAACCCTGTATCTTTACCTCCCAGGAATGAAATCGAAAAGATTGAAGAACCGTACGTAAAAGTAAACATCATAAGTCCCAGCAAGTGTATCGGCGGAATAATGGATTTAGTTCAGGAAAGAAGGGGAACCTTCAAAAATATGGAATATATCGATGAAAAAATCTTAAGATTAGATTATCATCTACCCTTAAATGAGATTGTTTTAGATTTCTATGATAAATTGAAATCAATAAGCAGCGGGTATGCTTCCCTTGATTACGAAATTATAGGATATCACCCCTCCGAATTAGCTAAAGTTGATATACTGGTTAATCATCAGTTAGTGGATGCCTTATCTTTTATCGTACATAAAGATAAGGCCTATACGCGGGCACGGAAGATAGTAGAAAAATTAAAAGAAATTATCCCCCGTCAAATGTATGAAGTTCC
>DPXH01000201.1 GCA_003527405.1 Candidatus Sediminicultor tertius
TTATTGATACAGCTGACGGATTAAAGATAGGGGCAGCTGTTCCTTTATCACATATTGAGAAAATAGAAAAAATTAAGGAAAGATATCCTGCCTTATACGAAGGAATCAAATCGATGGCTGCAATTGCTGTAAGAAATATGGGGACAATGGCGGGGAATATTTGCAATGCTTCTCCCGCTGCTGATACCGTTCCTCCATTGATTGCCTATGGTGCAGAAGTAAAGTTAGTTAGTAAAAGAGGAGAACGTACAATTCTGGTAGAGGATTTTGTAACCGGAGTGGGTAAAACAGTTATGGAAGTAGATGAAATAATTACCCAGATAAATATCCCTGAAGTAAATAAAAATTCAGGAAGTGCTTTTTCTAAAAAGAGTAGAGTAAAAGCTGATATTGCCAAAATCAACCTGGCTGTTTACGTTGAAAGAGAAGACAATATCTGCAAAGATTGTAAGATAGTACTTGGTTCGGTGGCGGTAAAAGCAATTCGAGCAAAGGAAGCTGAAGGTCTTTTAAAAGGACAAACAGTAAGCATTTCCTTAATAGATAAAATAGCCAGGAAGGTATCGGAAGAGATTAAGCCGATTGATGATATCCGTTCATCTGTTGAATATAGAACTGATATAGCTCGGGTAATGGTGAAAGATGCGGTTAGGATTGCCTGGGAAAGAGCCGGAGGTGAATTATAAAATATGAAAAAATTAGAGATAGAATTCACTATTAATGGCAAGAAAAGAAGTTTGTCTGTAAAACCAAATGACCTTTTAATTAATATTATAAGAAATGATTTATTTCTAACCGGGAGTAAATACGGTTGCGGTATCGGGGAATGCGGAGCTTGCACTGTTTTATTAAATGGCGAACCGGTTTTATCTTGCCTTACTTTGGCAGCAACTGTTGATGGCAAAGAAATTACTACTATTGAGGGGCTTGCCAAAGGCGGCAAACTGCACCCCATGCAAATAGCCTTTTTAAAGAATGCAGCAGTGCAGTGCGGTTTTTGCACTCCGAGTATGATATTGACTGCCACGGCGTTATTAAAAGAAAATCCTAATCCTACAGAAGATGAGATTAGGGATTATATGAGAGGCAATATCTGTCGTTGTACCGGATATGTCCAAATAGTAAAAGCGATTGAAGAATATGCACATGGAGAAAAAACTAATTAATCAATTAACCAGATAACTAAGTAACCAACTAACTAAAAAAATGAGGTGGAGAGGAATAATGGATCAATTTAAATATATTTCTCCTAAAACCAAGGAAGAAACCCTAAAAATTTTAAAAGAAAAAAGAGTAAACGCTTGTATAGTGGCCGGATGTACTAATGTGCTGCCTGATATTAAAATTAAAAAAATAAGTCCAAAGATTTTAGTAGACATTACTGCCATTCAGGAATTGAGAGGTATAGATAAGAAAAAAGATAAAATCTGTATAGGTCCTTTGACCACTATTGCGGAATTAATTAATTCAGAACTTATACTAAAGGAAAGCAAGATATTAATTCAAGCAGCCGAAGAATTTGCTGATCCTCTGGTAAGAAATAATGCAACTATTGGGGGGAATTTAGTTACTGCCTCACCGGCAGCAGATATGGCAGTCCCCTTACTTACCCTTGATGCATTTATTAAAATAGAGAGTGCCAGGGAGAAAAGAGAAGTTAAACTAAAAGAGTTTTTCCTTGGGCCGGGCAAGACAGTTTTACAAGATGACGAGATGATTGTGGGGATTGAATTTGAGCCAAGCGATATAAATAAAAAGGGATATTTTATTAAACTGGGTCAAAGAAAGGCTATGGCAATTGCTATTGCCAGTGTGGCAGTAAACTTAGAGGTTAAACAAAATAAAATTAGTCAGATACGGGTTGCTGCAGGCTCTGTAGCTCCTATACCAATTAGATTAACAGGTGTAGAAAAATTTTTAGCAAATAAAGCAATAAGTAATAAATTAGTTGAAAAAGCTGTGAATAGAGTACGCGAAGAAGTTGAGCCCATTAGTGATATCCGAGCATCCGAAGAATATCGCCGATACATCTCCGGAACCTTATTTAAACGGGCTTTTAATAAATTGACCAATTAGCCAATTGACCGATTGACCAATTAAATTCGTATCGCGTATCGCGTGAAGAAAATCAGTTATTCAGTTAGCGGTTAAAATACAGGTTACGAGTTGCAGGCTTAAAAAGACCTTACAGTAATCTAAAATCTAAAAACTATAAACCCGTTTTATGCTAACGACTATTCACTATTCACTAACGACTAATTAAGGAGGTTTTACATGGAAGAATATAAAATAGAACTAACTGTAAATGATGAAAAAATAAGCGCTGCCGCTAAACCCGAAGAATCTCTATTAAAATTTTTACGCCGAAATGGCTTTACTGAAGTGAAATGCGGTTGTGAAAAAGGAGAATGTGGTACCTGTACAGTTATCTTAAATAAAAAAGCTGCTAAGTCATGTATTGTCTTGGCCTTGCAGGCTAACCGTAAAGAGGTATGGACGATTAAAGGTATGGAAAAACTGGAATTAGGGAGAAAATTGCAAGAAAGTTTTGTTAATCACGGGGCAATACAATGTGGCTTTTGTACTCCCGGTATGATATTGGCTGCCAAAGAGTATCTTGATAAGAATTCAGTTCCTGATAGAGAGGGAATCAAAAAAGCAATCTCTGGAAATCTATGCCGATGTACCGGATACAAGAAGATTGTCGATGCCATTTACGCTGTAGCAGTAGAAAACCAAAAATAGAAATAAATTTAAATTCCGTAGGACAAGCGTTCCCCGTTTTCGTAGAGCCTGTCCCCGTGAAAACGGGGAACAGACCCGCTTGTCTATGTAAGTAGGGGTTCGATTCATCGAACCCGCAATAAAACGGGTCGGATAAATCCGGCCACTACAAGTACTTGTAGATCGTTTTGTCATTACATTATGACAAATTTTAGAAAGATTAGAAGGTGAAGTTTATGTCTGAATTTAAGATAGTTGGTAAACCAATACCCCGGCATGATGCCTGGTCTAAAGTAACCGGGGACCTTAAATATGCCGATGATTTTTCTTTGCCCGGAATGCTATTTGCCAAAGTTCTTCGCAGTAAATATCCGGCTGCTAAAATTATTTCTATAGATACCGAGAAAGCAGAGCAATTAGATGGCGTACAAGCCGTTTTAACCGCTAAAGATGTTCCTCACAACGAAACAGTAACTAAGTTTGGTCAGAGTACAGAGGTGGGAAAAGGATTTGAAGGTTTATACCGGGTTTTGGCCGAGAAAAAAGTCAGGTTTATGGGAGAGGCGGTTGCTCTGGTTGCTGCCGAAACAGAGGAAATTGCCGAGAAAGCTTTAGATTTAATTGAAGTAAAATATGAACCTCTTCCCGGGGTTTTCGATCCCTTAGAAGCCATAAAGCCAGATGCTTATCCGGTGGGAGAGAACAATACCAATATAATAGGCGAGTTTGGCTGCCATCAAGGTGATACGGAAAAAGGTTTTTCTCAAGCCGATATAATAATTGAAGACACCTATAAGGTGCCTTTTGTTGACCATGTTTATTTAGAACCGGAAGCGGGCATTTCCTGGATAGATGATTATGGGATACTCACTATCCGGGTAAGTACTCAAGTAATAGAACACTTTAGGGATGTAGCTGATGTATTGGGCTTACCCCATAATAAAGTCAGATATATAGGTACTATAATGGGAGGAGGTTTTGGCGGTAAAGAAGATATTACCGTAGAAACCTATTTAGCCCTGCTTACCTGGAAAACCAAGAAACCGGTAAGATTAGTCTATACTCGCGAAGAATCTATCTTGTGTCATAGTAAAAGACATCCTTTTGTTATGAAATATAAAGTTGGCGCGAAAAAAGATGGTAAACTGGTTGCTTTAGATGCTGAATTAATATCTGATGCCGGGGCTTATCCTTACTTAAGTCCCTGGGTCACTTTATACGCAACGGTTAATGCAGCCGGTCCCTATTGTATTCCCAATGTTAAAGTTAAAGCTCATTGTGTATTAACTAACAATACTTTTACCAGTGCTAATAGAGGATTTGGAGCCCCGCAGCCAAATGTCGCTTATGAAAGTATAATGGATGAGTTATCTCATAAACTTAATATAGATCCTCTGGAAATCAGGCGTAGAAATTGTCTTACTACCGGGAAAGCTTTATCGACAACCGGCCAAGTCTTTAAGACTTATATTGCTCTTCCGGAAGTTGCCGAAAAGGCCTGGAAAGCACTGGGAGAGCCTGCCGGGCACAAAGATGAAAACAGAAAAATAGGACGGGGATTAGCCATAGGGCTGATGAGTTACGGCAGGATGACCTTTCTCCACGATTCTTCCCGCTGTTATGTAAGGTTAGAGTCAGACGGGAGTGTATTAATCAGATCCGGAATACCTGATTTAGGTGGGGGGCAGATTTCTTTGCTCTGTCAGATTGTTGCTGAAGAATTGGGAGTACCCATGTCCCAGGTGAAGATTTACCATAGCGATACAGCATTGACTCCTCTTGCCGGAACCACCACTGCTACCCGACAGACTTATATGTCCGGAAATGCCACCCTTAAGGCCGCCCGGGAAATAAGGAAAAGAGTTTTAAATAAAGCGGCAGA
>DPXH01000102.1:0-2527 GCA_003527405.1 Candidatus Sediminicultor tertius
AAAGATCAAGAATTTTCACTCCGCCATAAGTTAAAATAATAAAAATCACTGCACAGGTAAGAAAAATGGGCATAGGTTTGTAAGTCCGGGTAGCAATAAAATTAGCCCTGGTTAATATTTCCATTACACCTATGGCATAAGTAATTGCTGAATCTTTCAAAAGAATAGCATATTCATTAGACCAGCCGGGGATAGAAATCCGCAAAGCCTGGGGTAAAATTATATACAAAATTGCCTCAGATTTCTTCATCCCCAAAGAACGGGCAGCTAACATCTGCCCCTCACCGAGTGATTGGATGCTTCCTCGAAAAATCTGTGATTGGTAAGCAGCGCTTCTTAACCCTAAAACTAAGATAGCAGCTGTAAAAGCAGGTAAATTAAGCCCAATAAGAGAAAATAATCCAAAATAAAAAAGAAAAAGGAGGACTAATACCGGAAGCCCCCGGAAGAACCAGACATAAAGGGCAATTAAACCGGATAAATATTTATTCCCATAAACCTGGCCTACCGCCATGGGAATCCCTATTACAAAACCCAGACCTAAAGCTCCTCCAACCAATCCAATAGTTATCGCACAACCTTTAAGTAAATAAGGAAGAGATTGGTAGATTAATGCAAGATTTTCATTCATAGTTATTATTCTCACTTTATAACCAAACAAAGGTGGAGAAATAACCTAAAGATAAGAATACATTTTCTCCACCTTTGTCATATCTTTTATTCACTGAAATATTTAATAATCAATTCATCCCACTTAGCTGACTTTTTTAGTTTGGCTATTCCTTCATTAAGTAATGCTTTTAATTCTTTATCTTCTTTTCTAACTGCTACCCCATACGCTTCGCCAGTTTTAATTATTCCTACAATCTTCACGGGTTGCCCTTTTCTGATTGCGTCTTCCACCATTACATCATCCATCATAGCTGAATCTATTCTTCCGTTTACCAAATCTTTGACTGCCAAAGAAAAACCTTCGTATAATTTTAGGTTATCTTTTGGAAGTATACCGGTTTTTACCAGGTTTTCTTCAATCCACTCTGCGGCAGTGCAACCTCTTTGACTACCTACTGTATATTCACCGCATAAAGCAGCGATAATATTTAGGTCTGAATCTTCCCGGACACAAAGCGCCTGGTTAATTTCCCAATAGGGTATGGTAAAGTCCACTTTTGTCTTTCTTTCTTCAGTAATGGACATCCCCGAATAAACCATATCAATTTTTTTGGCTAACAAACTGGACACTATACCATCCCAGGCTGTAGGTTGGTGTTTGACTTCAAAACCCATCTCTTGGGCAATCCAATTCAGGCATTCTACGTCAAAACCAGCAGAATTACCTTTTTCATCAATGTAAGCAAAAGGGGGATAATCGGCATCAATACCATTAATGTATACCTTTTTCTCTGCAGCTAATAAACTAATACTGCCTGTGCAAAGTACAATCAATAGAGAAAAAATAACCATCAGTACTAATTTTTTATTTCTCATTCTTTTTTTCACCTCCTTCCCTTTTAATTTTTTATTTCCGATCAACAAAGAAAAAAAATAGATCTTCCTTCAAGAATCTAATTTTATTTTGTAAATCTAATCTCTATTCGACAAGGATTTTAAAAATCCTGCTTTATTTTAATAAAATTATAGAAAATTCTAAATTATTTTTTCCTTGCAACAAATTTTTTCGACTTGGTTTTTTATATCGCAAACAATAACATCCTTAAAACTTCAAAATAATTATCTGTCTCAAATACTAAACCGGTAGAAGAAACTTGTTTCATCCCCGGATAAAATGATGCCTTAAATGCCCTTACATGTTTTTTGTAAGATAATTTTACTATAAAGTGCTCCGGTAATTCAATTTTACATTTATCAATATCTCCTTTTAGTATTGACTCCACACCCTCTTTAATTTTTTTTACTGCAAGTGTCGGATGAATACTGATTACTGAATTACCAACACCTTTATTTACTGCCACGGTCTTGATGTTTTTATTAACTTTATTCGCTTCCTTACAAATTCCTTCATCTCCGCTTATAAAAACCACAGGCACCCCCATGGTAGCAGCAGCATAACCATGAATTAAAAATTCACTGGCATATTCTCCGTTTAATTTAATATAATTTAAAGTGGAGGAATTCAAGGTATGGGATAAGGGATTAGAGCTTGAACTGCCAAAAGAATGATAACCAATCATCAATAAAGCATCGAATGATTCGTCTAATTCCTGAACCATTAAATAGGGATGTTCACTCCAGCCCCGAACCAATCTAATAATCTGTGGCAATTCAGCTGCTATAATATTTCTTCCGGTATCGTGGGCATCTTTAATCCAAATTTCTTTTGCTCCTGCCTTTATTGCTCCTTCACAGGCTGCTTTAACTTCATCGGTCATCTGTTTGGCAAACTTCTGATAGTCAGATTTTGTTTTTTCAGTTTCATCCCAATGAGCAATTCCGGCAACTCCCTCAATATCAGCACTAATATAAATTTTCATAACATTTCTCCTTTAGAAATTAATTTTCGATTAAT
>DPXH01000102.1:2594-2770 GCA_003527405.1 Candidatus Sediminicultor tertius
ATAATCTGCGGCAGTTCAGCTGCCATAATATTTCTTCCGGTATCGTGGGCATCTTTAATCCATATTTCTTTTGCTCCCGCCTTTATTGCCCCTTCACAGGCTGCTTTAACTTCATCGGTCATCTGTTTGGCAAACTTCTGATAGTCAGATTTTGTTTTTTCAGTTTCATCCCAATG
>DPXH01000152.1:0-1465 GCA_003527405.1 Candidatus Sediminicultor tertius
AAATCATCAAACTGATTGAAGGAAATAAAACCCCATCCCCCTTTTACCAGAGCACGAACATTTCCTCCTGTCTGTTGAGAGCAATTTATTTTTTCTAACTTCTTTCCCTGAAAATGAATGGTGGTAACTTCTTTCTTTTCCGCCCTTATCTCGATATAATCTGCACTATTTTTTTTATTTCTTAAAGCCTTTTCTAAAATCTCTCTCACTATTTTTTCTCCTTTGAATGCTTTTTCTAATCTTCTTCTGTTTCACTTATTTTATCTTTTAATATTATTTCCTCGTCTAAATAAACCGGTCTCTCTAACCACCAAATCCATTTACTCCATTTTTCATTAAAATTTCCGCTCTCTTCTTTTATATTGATAAAACCACTTATTTTGGCCTCTATCTCATCAGCATAATGAAGAGCAATAGCAGTTAATATGCTGGGGAGTTTTGGTGAACCGAATTCGAAACGTCCGTGATGGCTTAAGAGAGTATGTTTTATCATTAATTCTAAATCCGGAGGAAAATTATTCAAGTTCTTTATTTTTTGGTCAATCATCTCCAGCCCTATAGCAATATGACCTAAAAGTTTGCCTTCATCGGTGTATTCAATCACTCTGTCATAAGTATATTCTCTAACCTTGCCTATATCGTGAAGCAGAGCCATAGTTATCAAAAATTCACGATTTATCTCTTTGTAAATATCACCCATTGTTTCGCAAATCTTAACCAAATTACAGGTATGCTCGAGCAAACCTCCAAGATAAGGCTGATGTACTTTTGTAGCCGCCGGAGCTTTTTTAAATTTTTCCACAAATTCCTGGTCGTCAAAAAAAGCCTTTAATAACTTCTTCAAATAAATATTTTTTATTAATTCTATATTTGAATATACTATATTCATTAGTTCATCTAAATCTTTTTTTGATTGGGGTAAATAATCTGAATAATCTAAATCTAAGGGGGCAGTTTCGGTAAGAGAAGAAACTGTTGCCTGAAGGGTCCCGTCAATCTTTTTTTTTGTTACATACCCCTGGACTCGGGCAAATTTAATCTTGCTTAATTTCTCCACTCTATCATTAGGAACATCCCAATTAATGGCTTCAATTTCTCCGGTCTTGTCGGCGATTTTAAAGAACATATCTATAGTTTTTTTATCCCGCCTTACTTTAAACTCTACATCTTTCAAGAAAAATATGTCGTTAATCCTGGTATTTAAATTTAAATCAGTCACCATTTGTTTTTTAACCAAAGCACATCACTCCTTTTTTAAAAATTCTGAGGTATTTATCATTGATCATAAATATTCGTTATATTTTTAATTAAAACTAAATTTGTTTTATTATATAATATTTTATTCTCTTTAGGAAATCTTTTAGTTACAAGGTTATAAATACCTTTAAAGATTAGACTTTTAAAATAACAAAAAGCATAATTTAGAGAATCAGTTCTTTTAAAAATATTATCTAAATTATGCTTT
>DPXH01000152.1:1865-2895 GCA_003527405.1 Candidatus Sediminicultor tertius
GTTACGTCATTATGAAGTTGAAGAACAGTTGCCGGTACCTTAGTGGTAATAGGACCATTTATTGTTTTTTCAATGACCCGGGCTTTTCTTTTACCGTTAGCCAGCAGAATGATTTTTCTTGCCCGCATAATAGTCCCTATCCCCATAGTAATGGCTTGTTTGGGCACTTCCTGAGCAGTATTAAAAAAACGCGAATTCGCCCGAATCGTTTTAGCAGTCAAGTTCACTAAATGAGTTCGGGTATTTAAACTGATATCCGGTTCATTAAAACCTATATGACCATTATTGCCAATCCCTAAAACTTGCAAATCAATTCCACCACTTTTTTTAATTAAAGCTTCGTATTGCGCACATTCCTTATCTATATTTTCTGTAATTCCATTTAATAAATGCACATTTTCTTTTTTAATATTAATGTGTTTAAAAAAATTATCCCACATAAAGAAGTAATAGCTTTGTGGATGTTCCGGAGATAAGCCATAATATTCATCCAAATTAAAAGTAATTACTTCTGAAAAATCCACCTTTCCTTCTTGATTTAAACGAATTAACTCTTTATACATACCATTTGGTGTGCTGCCTGTAGCTAAACCTAAAACAGAATTTTTTTTCTTTATAATTTGGTCAGCAATTAACTGAGCAGTCTGGCAACTCATCTCATTATAATTTTTTACTACAACAATATTCATGTCTCTTATCTCCTATAAACTACTTTACCTGCTACCATAGTTAGTTCAGCTTCTAAGTTTTTATTTAAAATAACTATATCTGCATCTTTGCCAGGCTCCAAACTGCCTTTTTTATCGTCTATCCCTATAGACCTCGCAGGGTTAAAACTTGCCATTTGAATCGCTTTTGGCAATTGAATGCCTATTTTGTTTACCATATTTTTAACTGCTTTATCCATGGTTAACACACTACCTGCTAAAGTTTCGTCTTTTAACCTCGCTTGTCCTTTAGTCACAATAACCTCTTGCCCTCCCAAATCATAAGTTCCCTCTTTAAGGCCTGCTGCCCTCATGGCATCAGT
>DPXH01000031.1:0-466 GCA_003527405.1 Candidatus Sediminicultor tertius
CTTACGGAAATAAGCTGCATCATCCTTCAGAAGATGATGCTAAAGAACTAATCTCTATCATAAATACTACCGTAAAAAGAGGCGGGAATGTAGTAATTCCATCTTTTGCAGTGGAAAGAGCCCAGGATATAATCTATGAGTTAAACAAATATTATACCGAATATACTAAAACTGAAGACCAAGATTTTTTAAGCGTGCCGGTTTATATAGATAGTCCGTTAACTGTTTCAGCTACAGAGATATTTTTAAGAAATCCGGACTGTTTTGATGAAGATACTCTACACCTCATAAACATAGGGAATAACCCCCTGGATTTTCACAATTTGAAATTTACCCGCACAGTGGAGGAATCCAGACAATTAAATATTTCCAAAGAGAGCAAAGTAATAATTTCAGCCAGCGGGATGTGCACTGCCGGGAGAATAAAACACCACCTGAAACATAATCTGTGGAGAAAAGAATCCAG
>DPXH01000031.1:840-2835 GCA_003527405.1 Candidatus Sediminicultor tertius
GAAAAAGTGGTCAAAATATTTGGGGAAGAAATTAAAGTAGATGCCGAAATATATTCTTTGGAGGGTTTTTCAGGGCATGCCGACCGAGAAGGGATAATACGGTGGATAAAAAGTTTTAAAAATAAACCCCAAAAAATATTTGTGGTCCACGGAGAAGAGGAGGCAACCGAAGAGGTTTCCAAAAAAATTGAAGAGGAATTAAATATTAAGACTCATATTCCGGAATTAGGAGAGACTTTATCTATTGAAGGAGAAATCATTTTGCCCGGTGGAAGGTTAGAGATAGACAGAAGAAGTAAAGAGCTTCGAGAAATAGAGGAGAGTGTTGAAAAATTAAAATCAATATTCTTGCTAACATTTCAGAGATTAGGATACAAGGCTGATGGCGGTGCAGATATCGAAGAATTAAACAATATAAAGAATAAATTGATTGAGATACAAAAAAATATATTAGATTTAAATATGATAATTACCGAGAAGAAGAAAGTGGAAAATAGCAAAAATAAGAGTTAAAACCAAAATCAAAAGCGGGCTCCAAACTTAAGCTTGTAGCCCGCTTTTATGTTTAAAGTTAAGGGAGTGAGTAAATTGTAATTTCTTATTATTCAGGTTTAATCTCTATCTCTTTTGGCTTAACTTCTTCAATTTTAGGGAGAACAATTTCTAGTATCCCGTTTTTATAAGAAGCCTTTGCCTTAGTCTTATCTATTTCTACCGGAAGGGCAATTGTTCTGGAATAACTTCCAAAAGCCCTTTCACAGCAGTAGTAGTCTTCTTTTTTAGTTTCTTTTTCTTCTTTTCTTTCTCCTCGGATAGTTAGAGTATTTTCACTTAGAGAGATCTTTACATCTTTTTTATCTACTCCCGGAAGTTCGGCTTTGACTAAGATGTTATCTTTTTTGTCGATTACATCAACCAACGGAGACCATTCCCCTCCTTCTAACCATCTTTTTCTCAAACGCCGGCTCTGAGGCATGATCTCGAAATCAAAAAACTCATCAAAAAGATCTCTTAAGTGTTTTATTTCTTTGGGTTCCCACGGTACTATAGCCATAATATCACCTCCCAAAATTTAATTTAATTTTTTCATTTTTCATTTTGGTTTTTTACCACTCCCTTAACGAGTTAGGCTAAAATTAAAGAATGGGGTCGAGTTTTTCCTGTAACTTTTCTTTGGGCATTACTCCTACTGTACGGCCAACTTCCTTACCTTCTTTAAAGACTATCAGGGTAGGTATGCCCTGGATACCGTACTGAGCCGCGATATTCTGGTTCTCATCGGTATTTAATTTACATATTTTAAGTTTACCCACATTTTCTTTTGCCAAATTTTCAATAATCGGCGCTAACATCCGGCAAGGCATACACCAGGGTGCCCAAAAATCTACCAATACCGGGACGTTAGATTCTAAAACCTCCTGTTTAAAATTATTTCCGTTTACCTCTACTTCTAACGATTGCTTGTTTCCCATCGATTCTTTCCTCCTTTATTTTATTCTTGATGAAAAATTTTAGTAATTAATTCTAAGCTTTCTTTTATTGCATTAAATTCATTTGTTGATAATTTTTCTCTGATTCTTTTTTCGCAATTATTTCTTTCCCGCTCGATATCATCTTTGATTTTCGCTCCTTTGGAGGAAAGAGACAAAACGAAAGATCTCCTGTCTTCCGGGTTGGTGACTCTTAACAGGTACCCCTTTCTGACTAAACCGTCTATTATTCTGCTTCCCCGGGAAGGAGATAGACCCATCTTTTTAGACAAAACATTACAGGTTACCTTTTCTGTTGTCTTAATTTCCATAACTGCCTTGTATTCTGCCAAAGAGACATTGCATAGAGTCCGAATTTGCTCTTCATCTATCAGGCAATCTTTTTTTAATTTATTTATTAGGTCTACCAGTTTTTTCTCCATCTTATTATCAACCTATGTGCCATCAGCAATATTTGCTAATAGCAATTATAAAGGATAAAATTTTATCTGTCAAGTATTTTTTT
>DPXH01000001.1:0-8706 GCA_003527405.1 Candidatus Sediminicultor tertius
AACATTGTTTTTCAATCTCAGTAATTCTTTCTGAAAATTTAGATCTATCTTTTTAATTTCAGTTTTTTGCTCTTCGGTTAGATTGAGAGAGTCGATTAATTCTTTCAGCTTTGCAGCAGGACTATTTTCTAAACGCTTCTTCACCACCTCCCTGAATTCGTTGCTGGTTTGCTGCTGAATCTTCTGCTTTATGCCTGGCAATGTATTTTGCTGAGCATAAGAAGATTGAGCAAAGCCTAAAAATACTACGCTTATTGCCACTACTAAGGTTAGTACAATTAATTTCGTTTTCATCTGTTTCACCTCCTTTTAATTTTTCTATTCTAACCATTAATAGAAGCAATTATTGTGCCAATTTTTAAAATAACCTCCAGAATATTTAATTTTTAAAATATCTTTGCTAAAAAATGCGATAAATAAAGACTTTCTGGGCTCTGTTATTTAAAATATTTTATATTATTTTTTAATATTAATTTTATAGACATCAGCAATGTTTATTAAAAAGAGTTAATTTTTCTCATTTTTCTATTAAAGTACTGAGCAATTTTTTCGCACTAATTCATTTTTTAATCAATTTAAAAATAGATGGCGATTTAATTTAATTTATCGGTCAAAGAAAATGCTCTTACCGGTTACCGATAAGGGGATACCCATTACAAAATCCGCGTCAATTAGACCCATTTTCTTGGCTGCTACTCCAGCACGATACATTATCCGATTATCTACATTCATTATCCCGGCAGTTTTAACCGCTGACCCAATAGCAATTCCCATATCTAAGAGCCTGAAAGCACATTGAGGTCCATCAAATTCACTCCCCTTATGAGAAATTCGGTTGGAACACTGGTCATACCCACAGGCACCACAATTCAAGCCAAGAGACTGAGCAGCTTTTAGGCCTATTAATAGAACAGCCTGAGATTTTTTGACGTTATCACCATCACGATCGAAATTTTTCTTACCCATTTCTTCGCCATAATGAATCATCTCATCGGCTAATCTGGTTACATCTTCACCGTAAATTGCTTTAACTACTACAAAGTCTTTTCCGGCAGATTTTGGTGCTGTACGAGCAGCAACCCCCATTAAATTCGCGACATCCTTGATAGCCTCTTGAATATCAAATTCGGATAAATTTTGATTAGACATTTTTCTTAATTCCTCCTTGAATTATTTTTCCAATTCTCCAATTGACCGATTGAGCAATAAATTAATTGACCTATTGACCTATTCTCCAATTGACTGATTAAATTAGTATAAGACGGGTTCGATGAATCGAACTCCTACTTCACTAAAACTAAAAATTTAAAGCGAAAAGCGAAAAAACCATAATTCAAAATTCAAAACTTTTTCTTAAATTTTAAATTTTAAGTTCTATTTTTACTTCTTTGATTTTTATTTTTACTGTATAACATGCGAGATAAGATATACGAAACTAAATATACGATACTTCATATTTAAATTTTAAATTTTGAGCTATGGTTTTAGGTTTTGCGCTTTTCGTTTTTCGCTATATACGATATACGACATACGCATTACGATTTTATTCTGATCCTGGATACTGGCTCCTGACTTCTATTCTCTTCCCGAGATACGAATTAGATCTGATTTCTATCTTCCTAACGCGATACTCGATACGCAATACGCAATACGACATAATTATACTATCCGATTATTTGATAATCAATAACCTGAAAAGTAGATAAACTCTTGTTGGTAGTCAATAACCATTCCACTTCTATGGGGACAGAAAAATCAGGCTGCAACCTCCCTTTTTCCAACCAGTGCCGGGAATGTTGATTATCAAATTGCCCCTTATTGGCCTTAATAATCAATTTAATCGGCTTATCTAAAAATTCAACTTGCTCTAAAGTTTTCACTTTTTTTAATTCCTTAATGATTTTCCCCTTTAATTTTTCTTCAGGTAAAGGGGATACATTTACTAACCCTGTATTCTTATTTAGGGGGCCAATAATTTTTACGTTAGCCAAAACGGATTCATATCCCTTTTCCTCTAAGATAGTTAATAATAATTCATTGGCTTCTGCTACCGCCTTACCGTGATAATGAGGAGCCACTAAAGGCTTAAGCAAATGTTTTAACTTGCAGCCTTCTCTAAATTTATTTTCCCCAATCTGTAAAATTTTTATATCAAAATAATCAGCAATTTTACGGATTTCCTCCTTGTTTAGCTCCAAAAGGGGAGTATAAAAACCATCATGTAGTTTTAAACCCCTCTTCCCCCAGGTATCACTCTGGTTTGAACCAGTCAATACCAGTCTTCCCGATGCTTCTTTTTTTACCCTTCCCAACTTGGCTATCCTGGTACACTTATTACAGGCTGGCCCCTTCTTCAAAACTCTTTCCTGTTCTTTTTTCCCCTGAACAATCTTTAGTTTTAAATCTAAAGCCCTACCGATATCATGAATATTTTTTAAACCCTTGCTGTAGCCATATTCTCCAAAACTGACCGAAATCGCTTCAACTTTTTCTCTACCCAAGGCCTGTATGGCTAAAGCAGAAACTACGGTGCTATCTAATCCCCCAGAAAAAGCCACTACAATCTCTTCCTCCTGGCTGATTTTTTTAAGCTCTTCTAATATGTTACTAATTTCATCTTTTATATTAATCATTATCCAATCCGATTATTTTTCTTTTTATCATTCTTATTTTACTCATAAAAAAAGGTCAAGGCAAATTATAAATATTACTACAATTCCTTGACCTTTTATATTGATTAAAATCATCTTTAATTAATAATCTGTTAATTATATTTTTTCCATATATTCTTTAAAAGAAATGGTTTTATACCATCCTTCACCGATGTAATTTAATACTGGAATAAATTGCTCAGTAGTAACATACCCCGGTAAAGGAGCTACCCGGCTATGATTGCTTTCTAAAAACCAGGTAGTAGGATAACCGCTAACCTGGTATAAGGTGGCTAATTTTTTTTCGGAAATCTCTTCCCTGTTTTCTATTACTTTGTTCTCTGATCTCGCATTTATTTTAACAGCTACAAACTTATCGGAAAGTATCTTTTTTACTTCTTCATCGGAGTATGTTTGGTCAATCATTTTTTTACACCAGCTACATTCATCAGTATAAAAATAGATTAAAACATATTTATTTTCTTTTTCGGCCAGAGCCAATCCTTCATTATAAGATAACCAGTTAAGAGCTAATGGCTTAATCTCCTCTACCACCTCTGCATCCTGTTCGTTTAATTTAAAATATGATTTTAATCCGAAAAAAAATACTACTACTAATAAGATTACTAAAATCATTATTTTATTTCTTCTTGTGAAAAAAATTTTCATAATGCTTTAAATCCCTTCAATTTATATCTAAATTTATTTTTGTTACTTTGTCAATTTTGCACAATTTTAATTTTCAAAGATAATTATTCTTTACTTGATAAAATAAGTTACTATCCTCTGAAAATTATCAGTAAGAATCAAACCGCCAATCAGTATCAGTAATACTCCTCCAACTAACTCTATAATTTTGAAATGCTTTTTAATTTTACTGGAAAAGGAATAAAATTTATTGATAGCTATAGCAGTCAACAAAAAAGGAATTCCTAAGCCGGCCGAATAGATGGCAAGCAATAAAATACCCTGATAAACTGTTTCCTGAGTCCCAGCATAGATTAATATTCCAGCCAGAATAGGTCCCACACAGGGAGTCCAGCCAAAAGCAAAGGCCAAACCCATTAAAAAGGGGCCTACTACAATGTTAACTGGTCTGGTCTTACTGTAAATCCTTTTTTCATAATCTAAAAATTTTATTCTATACAGCCCTGACATATGTATTCCAAAAATTATAATTATAATTCCCCCTATTTTCTTTAAAATAAAGGCCTTTTCTAATAAAAAACTACCTAAAAAAGTAGCGGTAGCCCCCAAAAGAATAAATATTAAAGAAAATCCGAGAATAAAAAATAAAGAAC
This sequence comes from Candidatus Sediminicultor tertius, assembly GCA_003527405.1. Classification (GTDB taxonomy): domain Bacteria; phylum Atribacterota; class Phoenicimicrobiia; order Phoenicimicrobiales; family Phoenicimicrobiaceae; genus Sediminicultor; species Sediminicultor tertius. The sequence goes on from DPXH01000001.1 coordinate 3,953, forward strand.
TTATAATTATGGTATTCTTATTTTGTCTTCCCCCTTTTTCTATATCCTCTAAAGATATCCCTGAAACAAAGGATATATACCCCGGTACCAAGGGTAGGACACAGGGAGAAACAAAGGAGAAAAGGCCGGCTACGAAAGCCGCCATTAAAGAAACTTCACTCACGCTTAATATTGGCATCATAAAATAACCTCTTATTAAATTAGTTTATAGTTATTATTTTTTGACCTTAGATTTTTTCTTATAATCTTCGATGGCTTTCGATAAACCATCAGCCGCTAAATTAGAACAATGCATTTTAATGGGCGGAAGTCCGCCCAAGGCCTCAGCAACAGCTTTGTTGGAAATTTTTAACGCCTCATCAACGTCTTTCCCCTTAACCATCTCGGTAATCATACTGCTGGTAGCAATAGCTGCTCCACAACCAAAAGTTTTAAATTTACAATCAATTATCTTATTATCTTTTACCTTGATATAAATCTTCATAATATCCCCACAAACAGGATTACCGACCTCTCCTATACCGTCGGCATCTTTAATCTCTCCTACATTATGAGGATTTTTAAAATGTTCCATTACCTTTTCACTATACATACTCATTCAGCAATTCTCCTTCTTAATTCTCGTTTAATTATATTTGCTCACCTATAATCACAATCCATTATACTTATTCATCAAATTATTACAAGAGATTAAAGTAATTCGTATCTCGTATCTCGTGAATCGTATCTAGTATTTATTAGTTATCCAGTTACCCGGTTTGCCAGTTTTCCGGTACTTTCGGGTACGATGCATCGTACCCCTACCTCTGAATTCTAATTTCCTTCACGTGATACACGATGCTCGATACGAAATTACTATACGTTAAACGCTAAAAAACGATATACTATATACTAATTATCTTATACGCTTTACATTTACTATTTACTAATAGGACAGGCGAGACGCCTGTCCTATTAACGATTATTCACTATTCACTAACAACTATTTCAGTCCTTCCCAATTCCCCTTGAAGGGAGAGAGGGCTCTTAATTTTTCAATAATCCCCGGTAATATATCTATCACATAATCTATTTCTTCCTCTGTATTATCTTCTCCTAGGGTTAATCTTAAAGAACCGTGAGCTATCTCGGGGGGGAGTCCGATAGCCAATAATACGTGTGATGCTGTTAAGGAACCGGAAGTACAGGCTGAACCACTGGAAGCTGCAACCCCTTCCATATCTAAACTTAACAACATCGATTCCCCTTCAATAAATTCAAAACAGAAATTAGCATTTCCCGATAATCTGTTAGTGGGGTGGCCGTTTAAACGAACATTTTCTATTTTTCCCGTAATCTCCTTGATCAATTTATCTCTTAATCTTATAATTTTCTTCTCTTTGCCTTGATTCAGTCTTTCTTCTGCCAGCTCAGCAGCTTTGCCCAATCCAACTATCCCCGCCACATTTTCTGTGCCGGCTCTTCTATTTTTTTCCTGAGCGCCGCCGTCCATTAGATTGACTATCCTGGTTCCCTTTCTTATATATAGTGCTCCGACACCATTGGGTCCATAAAATTTATGTCCGGACATCGATACCATATCCACTCCTAAATCATCAACATCTATGGGAATATGCCCGGTAGTCTGGACTGAATCAGTGTGAAAATATACTCCTGCTTTTTTTACTACTTTACTGATTTCTTTAATCGGCTCAATAGTGCCAATCTCATTGTTAGCATGCATAATGGTTACCAATATCGTCTTATCGGTAATCGCTTTTTTTACATCTTCGGGGTCTACCAGACCATATTTATCAACCGGTAAATAAGTAACCTCAAACCCCTGCTTCTCTAAAAACTGACAGGAATGCAGTACAGCATGGTGCTCTATCTTCGAAGTAATAATGTGATTCCCCTTTTTCCGATTAGCCCAGGCTATTCCTTTTATTGCATAGTTGTCTGCTTCTGTTCCTCCGGCGGTAAAAATAATTTCCGAAGGATTTGCTCCGATTAAATGAGCCACCTTTTCCCTGGCTTCTTCTACTGCTTCTCTTGCTTCCTGCCCAAAGGAATGAATACTATTAGGATTTCCAAATTTTAAAGAAAAATAGGGCTCCATTGCGGCAACTACCTCTACATTCGTAGGGGTAGTTGCCGCATGATCCATATAAATCCTTTTCATAAAATTATTTCCCTCCTATCTATAAACTATCAATCCAATTAACTAATTTAAGACACAAAAAAATTATATTATATATGAGTATTTTTGTCAACTTTTTTTAATCTAATTTATCTGGTTTTATTTATTGTTTCAGAATTATCTCCCGAGCATCTTCTTTGGCAATTCGTTCAATAAATTCCTTAAAGGAAGAATAATTTTCTTTAGATATTTCAAAGGTATTAAATTTATAATATCTTTCATATTTTATAGTATTATCTTCCACCAAATATTTCACCCTATAAGAAGCAAAAGGTAGAATTAAATCGACATTATCTGGAATCCTCTCTACCACATATCCCTCCGGTATAGTAATTTCTATTATATTCTGGGTGCAATATTGGTTATAAAAATACATCGGATATCTTCTCTCTTCTTTAGCTACGATACTGGTAGATTCTACCCTTTCGATAATGGAAGGCTTAAATTGGAGTTTATTGCCAATCTTCTTAGCATAGTGAGGAGCTCTAAATTTATATTTCTGCTCTACCGGCACATCAAGGTCAGCTAAATCAGAAAAGCTAAATTCCTCCAGTACAGAACCAGGGCAACTTGAACTCAAAGAATTTTGAATTGCTTCGCTCCGCTTAGTCTCTCCTAAGTCTTTAAAAATACTTCTATAATAAGCTGCAAAAATACCTGATTGAGAGATAAAGGCTTCCGCTTTAATCAACCCATCCTCGGCTAAATCCAATTTTATTTCCCTTATCCTTTGATTTTCCTCAGCGGGTTGAACAGGAATTTTTATAAATTTTCCTTCTCCATCAATCAAAACCATAGCCCAGGCATCCTGATCCATCGCCGGTAAATCACCATAAGCATAGTTTTCAGCCGTTCCATCTAAAAACACCAGCTCACCATTTAAAGATACTGCGGCGATAGCATGATCAAATTGAAAACTTGGCAAATTAAGATCTAATTCCCCGCTATATCTAGTCCTAAGTAATACATAATAGGCTTCTATGTCCGCCTCTCTCAACATAGCAATAAGCAAGGTTGCTTTATCTTTACAATCACCGTATTTGTATTTATATATCTCTGCGGCCTCATGCGGCATATGTCCGCTTATACCAAATTCCAAACCCAGATATCGTATCTCGGTGATTACATAATGATATATCGCTTGAATCTTTTCTTCATCTGTATCTTTTCCCTGAATAAGCTCGGCCACTTTCGCTTTTATATCGGCATCAGCCTTACTCTGTTCCCGGGATATATCATAATACCAGGAAGTAATCTCTTCCCAGGAAGAAAAACTGCTTATGGTAATTCGAGGAGCAATATTATGAAAAGGAGGCATATCATTTTCATAGATAATCTGGCTAACATCACTATCCTGCCAGGAATAAACGGTTTTATTATCTAATTTTTTCACCTCAGGAATAATATCCGTTTTAAAATTAACCGTCTTAAATTCTACTCCCTCAGGCACTGTAAGTATATATCTACAGTTTTGGATTGGCTCGAAATCTTGCAGGTAGAAAGTATCCTGGAAATTCTTACCGATAAAACTTCGGCTATAATCATCCAAAGTGTATTGATATTCAATGGTTACTCCTTCTTCCAGGGCAGGCATAGAAATTACTTTTTGGGAAATATTGGAGTATAGACGATACCCCTCTAAGGGAAAAATATCTTTTATAGAAGAAGCCTCTATTGCAGTCCCGTCTAATTTAAAAGTTCGAGCCTTCTTAATAGTTATCCTTTCTCCCCAGGCATTGTAAGTTATAAATACCTCTCCAAATTTTTCAATCCCTCTCCTATTGAAGAGTTTAACGATTTTATGATAAGTTGTGGAAGATGTTCCGTCTAAATGAATAATCTTCCTTGTTTCATTTAAAAGTATAGCTGCACTCGCATCCGGATATTCTTCTGCTGAAGGAGACCTGGCGATTAATTCCCGGGCATCTACTTCAGCCACTTCTTCTTTTTCAGAAATAAAATCAATATAATCCCTCAAATGAAGAAATCCAGGTGATATCTCCAGAGCTTGTTTCCATAACCCAATGGCTCTCTCCTCTTCTCCTTGTTCGTGATAGAGATAGCCTAATTGAGAATATATTGAGGAATTATAGGGAAATATCTCTTTTGCTTCTTCTAAAATTTCGATAGCCCGGTCATCTTTGCCCATTCTGATATAACCATCGGCTATGTTTTTGTAAATTTCCGGGTTATCGGGCTCCCAAAGTAAAACTTCTCTATAAAGAGCAATCCCCTCTTCAAACTTTCCTAATTGAAAATATAAACTACTTAATCTTGCCCGGCTCAGACTATCATCATAATTAATATCTAATGCCTTCTTATATTGCTTAATTGCCTTCTCATACCACCCTTTTCTTTCGTATGAGACACCTAAAGAATACTGAACCAGGACATAAAAAGGTTTAGTTTCCCTGATTTCTTCCAATTTTTTTCTTGCTTCTAAATTCCAACCTTTCCTTTCATAAGCCCAAGAGAGATATAGATTAGCCTCTAAAGAATCTGGATTCACCTCTAACATCTTTTCAAATTCTTCAATAGCTTCTTTGTACAGCCCCTTTTCGTAATAATTCACTCC
>DPXH01000001.1:9080-10169 GCA_003527405.1 Candidatus Sediminicultor tertius
ATTTCTTCCTGACTTTCATCAAATTTCTCTTTTTGTCTATATCCGTTACCCAAAAGATAATGAGCTAAAGCATTTTTTGAATCTACGGAAACTGCTTTCTCAAATTCTTCTATTGCTTTATCCAAAAACCCTTTCTTCTGAAATACTAATCCTAAAAAAAGATGTGATTTTAAATCTTGAGGATTATTAATAACTTCTTCCTGGTAATGAGTGAGAGCATCATTTAGATATTCTTTTGCTTTCAATTCTTCCTCAGTTAGCTTCACTTTTACCGCCTTTGCTATCTCTTTATATTCAGTACTATATTTCAATCCTTCAATCAACTCTCCATCGATATCAGTTATTCTGAAATAAAATCCCCAGGTTTCCTCTTTTTCGCAAACCTTTACTAAAATTTTATTCCAACCTTCGCTCAGCCAAACAGGTACCGCTTCCTGGTCAATTACCGCTCTTCGGTAAATATCCTGTTCTATCACCACTTCACCATTAAGCCACACTTTTACCGCATCATCTGCCCCTACCTTAAAAACAGCAACCTTCTCCTGGGGTGAATAGACATAAGTTAAGGCATAACCTACTGACCAATTATTGGGGTAAAGAAAGGAATCAAAGTTTACAAAACCGGAAATATTTATCTTTCGGGGCTTAAACCATTTTATCCGAAGACTATCTTTGCCGCTGTAAATTTTTTGCAAATCAATCTCTTCTTCCGGGGGATATACCTTTTTAAAGCCGGATTTCCCGGTATTATCAAAAGGACCGATTATCAACCAATCGGTGACCATCCCCAATTTCTCAACTTCTTGACTTGCCTGAGAAATATTGTTCTTTCTAATATAGGATTGGGCTATTTGTCCTTGGGCATAGGCTTTAAGAATTTTATTCTTAGAATCTTTATCTAAGATTTCTCGGGAAAGAGCTATGAATTCATCATATCTCCCCACTTTATCTAAAACCTCTTCGAGCATAATCCAATAAACTTCTGCTTCCGGAGAATCAGGATTCTTACTGATGAAATCAGCCCATCGGTCAAAGGCTTCCTGATAAAATCCTTTTGACCAAAAATCAAATCCAATAATTTCTGAATCG